>JAFGWW010000084.1 GCA_016936955.1 Planctomycetota bacterium
CGTAGTGCAGGCCGAGGTCGTCGGCCAGATTGCGCAGATACATCACATGCTCGCGGTGGTCTCCGAAAAGGTCAGTCCCCGCGATAACCCCCTTCACCATCGGCATGTGGCTCCGCACCTCGGCAAGGCTCTCAAGAAACATGAAGTGGCGCTTCCACGGAACAAGGTTGCCGATCATCAACAGATATGGGTTGCGCCCCACCTGCCCCCTTACCCCCGGGGCAAAACGGTCAGTATCCACCCCGTTTGCGATGCGCACGACCTCGCCCCCGGTCCAGGTACGGGCATGCTCCGCCACAGCTTCCGAGGTTGCGATAAAGGTGGCGGCACGCGAAGCGATGTTGCGTGCGGCCAGAGTGGGAATGGAAAGGTCGCGCAGATGGCAGATAAAGGCCCCACCGTCAGACTGCAGGGCGGCGGTTACCGAGTTGGCGTGGACCACATGGATCTCGCGCTTCCTGACAATCTCCGCCACCTCGCCGCGCATCTTCGCGCAATGCGACATATACCCGGCAAGCGTTACAGGATTCATGGTGCGGCGCATGCGGATAAGGGGAAGGTTTATGACTTCGATGCCAAGTTCTTCGGCACAGGACGAGAGGGAATCGCCTTTGAAAGACTCGCTCCCCTTGCCGGGACACACAAGAATCGGCTCGACCGAATCACGGTCGATCGCGCGAAGAAGGGTAAGTAGACTCGCCTCAGCCCCACCCATCCGGTCGGTGGCTGATACATATAGGACGCGCATTGCGTTTGTTCCCGAAAGCTCAAATACCGACAAAAAATGATAACCGATAGTCATTTCAATTGGAAGTGGAGAAAAGGGCAGGCAATAAAAAACGGCCACCCCGAAAGGCGGCCGCTAATGGGCTAAACGGCGATCAATGCCATTTTTGGTAGATAATTGATGAAGTCGTCCCGGCCCCCTTATCAGAATGATAAACAAATTCGAGCGTTTTTGAGGAGACTACGCTTCCGGTGTTTATATTGTAGAGCTCACCAACCACAACAACTCTAAAAAATCCGCTTTCTTCTGCAGTCAATTGAGTTAAACCAAGCGTCCCGGTGCCAATTTCAATAGGGGCAGTCCCATTGAAATCATAATCAATATAACCAGGGATAAGAGACGAAAGTGCGGTATTAAGATTTTTCTCCTCATCAACAGTGTACGTGTTATCCTGTATAGCGTCTTGCAATTTTTTCTGTTCAGCAAGAGCAGAAAGATCTGTGAATGGAGTGTCAGCAGTCCTGTTAGCGAAAACGGCATTGGCTAATTCGGCAGACTTATCTGGGGCTCCAGCAGCATCCAAAGCTTGCTTGAATATATTTGTTAACAATGCTTTGCTTGCAGTATTGATGTTGATTTTCCAAGGACAGCCAAGCTCATCTTTCCCAAAAGGCGTTACATTCAAATAGGCCTCTGGGTCAGTAACTGTCGCATTTTCAGCCTTCATCTGATCCCAAGAATAATATGGAGAGGCTGGGTAGGTTGGCTTTGAGGTAAATCCGGCCATTACGTTATCGTAGTCGGTGCCAGCCGGAGTTGCTGCTGCTGTGACATTTAGCAGGACACACCCGCTAAGATCAATTATATAATAAGTGTAGCGCGTTATGAAATCAGCCTCGCTTGACGTTACAGCTATAGCCGATTGCATATCCTCATCACTATAACCAGCTATATTATAGTATACAGGAACAATGATAGTGGCATCGTTCTCTCCCGGAATTTTGTCCCATGTAACAGTATCTGTAAGACCAATAGCCTCAAGCGCTTTTTTTGTTGTGCCGCCAGTGCCACCGGAGATTGACGAATACCAGACCTGACCCGTATCAGTCGCATCTTCAGCATCGGCAGCTTCCCGGATTTTCTTCAGCGCCTTGGCTTTTCCGGACAAAGCGGCAAGTTCGGCCAAATTGCTATTCTGGTTTACGCTTGAGATATCGCGGTATAGGGTTATGGTGGTGATAAACGTGGTTGCCATCAGGGAAAGGATGACGAGGAACCCCAGGCAGAGGACAAGCACGGAACCTTTTTCGCTATTAGATCTTCCGAAATTTTTCATTGTATTTGCTCCATGACAGCAACAGCCTATTTTATCTCAGTACCGTTAATAGATATAGTTCTTGTAACTAGATGTGAGTCTCCAGTCGAACCGAAATAAAGAGAGATAGTTACAGTCCCTGCGTTTGTGATGGACGTACCGTCAAACTTGCCCACAGCACCTGTTATAGTTGGCGAGCAAAGTGTAACGGTATCGCTTGGCAATTCACCAATTATCTCCCCGTAAGTCATTGCAGATTCTACTTGAGCGACCGTTTTTGAGGGAGGATTTGTGGCGTCTGCCTCCAGAGTAGCCCTTTTGACTACAATATTCTCAGTAACAGAATTATCATACACCCAAGATATCCACATAAGCCCTGTGCTGGAATCACTGCTCGCCGCCAGGAAAGTCATCTTACTTCCATCCAAAGAATAATTCGCTATCGGATCCAGGTTTTCGAGATCCTCTTGGATCAGATCCATAACCGACTTCGCCTCGCTGTCGGAGAGGATCAGGCTCAACGCTCTTGACGACGCCTTGGTCGTATTATGAAAAGCATAGCCGACCATGCTAAGAACAATAAGGCCAAGCGCCATGGCTACCAGAAGTTCGGCAAGGGTGAAGCCTTTTCTATTTTCATTGCATACATTCATACCGGCTCTCCGTCTTAGTCAATCGGCCTTGCAACTTTGTAGCTGGCGACCGCCGTCCCGGTATTTTCGGGTGTCGACGGTAAAAGGTTATTGTAAACAGTAACAACCATAGGATCAGTCGAATCATTAATATTAACATCCCATGGCCCACTACCGCCATCATACGGAATATCGCCACCCACGATGGCGGTTTTTGTCGCGGTATATTCAGCCACCGCATTTTCAACAGCGTCGCTTATCGTCAGATCCTGCCTGACTTCCTGCGCCCAGCGCAGGCCGACGGCGAAGACGGAGAGGATGCTGGTGAAGCCGATGCCGATGACGAGGATGGATACCGCGATCTCGACAAGGGTAAAACCGCCCTGGTTACATCTGGTTTTCATAACTCCGCTCCTGATTACCTCTATGGCTCAGCCTTTTTAACTTTAACTGTACCTGTAGCCGAATTAACAATAATGTTCAAGTAAGAGTCGTAATAGCTCTTCTTGGCGACGGTTCCCTCTTTGGATACCGTTATATATTGGTTTGCGCCGTTAGCAGAACCGGCCGCCATAGTGAAGTCAACAGACCCATCCGGATTAAAATTAATCCGATAGTTACCCATATAAGCACAGGGCATTTTAACATCAACTGTAGTCGCACCATCTGTGGTTCCGGCGCTCCAGCTCGGTTTACTACTCGTACTCGCAAATTTATTGAATAAATTACTTCCGTCACTGTATGTCAAGGCCATGAACCCGCAGCCGTCTTCAAGGTAATAACGGGGACCGACCTGATGCCAGTCAAAATCGTTGTCTTGCATTTTCTTGTAAGTTTCATCGGTTACGTCAAAATTAGTGGCAAAGGGCGGACTTCCCACAGAATAACCGACGATGGCATACCAGCAATCCTCGCTATCGCGGGAAAAATAAAACTTTGTACCATCATATTTATAGGCATTAAACACAACGCTGTATACCGCGCCGTTCCTCGCGGCCAGAGTGCGGGCGTACATCAGCACGGCCTGCATTTTGGTTGCGCTGCCATCGATGCCTTTTGAGCCAAGGAGGGGCATCATGGCGGGCAGCAGCAGCCCCATCATTATGGTCATGATAATCATGACAACCAGAAGCTCCACAAGGGTAAAGCCGCGTTTGCGAGTGTGCATGGTAAAAGCCTTTCCGCTCATTTGCTATTTCCCACCATCGCGGTAATTGGTTACGGTTATATTGTCTTTATCATAGGTACCACTATCACCAAAAACAGTATAAGCACCATCAAGCCCCATGCTCCAAAGCTGGAATTCTGTTCTATATCCGGAAAACTGCTTAGCCGGTCCCGTCCAGTTTTTAGTGCTAAAATTCGCTTCTGTATAATAGATATAGCAAATAGGGGCACCATCCGGAAATGACTCGCTCTGGTACTTATCAATAATAAGGCCAGTGCTTGTGGTAGAGATATTCGCGGGGCTTATTTCATCCGTCAGGTAAGCCCCCAACCCATTGTCCCCGTTGTAATACAGGCCGTTAAGAACACCATTACTTGCATTTGAAACGGATACGTCTTTCGCAGGTTTAGAAGGGCTGATCGTCGCGCCAGGAAGGGTGCCGGTCATCCATGGGTAATTCCCCCTATCCTGTTTATACTGGCGTATGGCGGAATCAAGCTTGGTCAGCAGGGCTTCGGTGTCGGCTTTCTTGGCGCGGTTGCGCATGGAGACAACCGCGGGGAATAGGATTGCGCTCAGAATAACGATGATCGTTATTACTACCAGCAGCTCCACCATCGTAAATCCGTAAAGTTTACGCTTCATCGTTATTTGCCTTTCTCAAGATAAATCGGGAGGTCGAGACCGGATTTGGTGTCGCGCCATTTGCTTATAAAGCCTTTACTCAGGTCAGTGCCTTCATTATCCGGTCCAGCAGACCAGATATATATATCATGACTTGGCAACTTGGCCTTTATGGCGTTCTTTTCCGTGGCTCCACCTATTGCAGAACTTGCGTCAATCGAATCTGAGAGCCATTTGGCCGCATCGTCCGCCTTGTAAGCGTAGCGGTAAGGCTGTTCCCACGGATCGAGCAGGCTCTTATACGTATTGCTATCGTGGGCGACAAAGAACTCGCGGTCAAACGACATATATTCTGCGAAAGAGTTGGCGTTCTGCTCGCGGATGTCTGATGCCGTTATAAGATCTTCTGTTCTGCCATCATCTAGCAGACACTCCCGCGCTAGGCCATATACATCGTCAGCTGGGTCGGGTGGCGAGCTATAGTTATGGTTGGTTATCTCATAACTGCGGTATTTTTCTGGCGTGGGATAGTGCATTTTTTCCAGTTTGTAAGTTTCGATTCCGTTATAGATATTTCTGATCATGAGAGCGGCGTCGGCGCGGTATGTATTGCTCCAGGCGCCGAAGATGGTTGCCAGTAGAAAGCCCATCAGGATCATAATTACGGTCATTACGACCAGCAGTTCAACGAGCGTAAAACCTTTACGTTGGTTCATTCCCAAATTCCCCCGTTAGTTTTTTTGGCCTTATTCGCGGCAAAGCCTTAACCGAGCGGTGAGAGCACCACCCCGCCGCAGATAAGTATAAGCAATGCGCCGAGTCTGACAAGAAGAAGATCGAGCGCTCCGGGCGCTTTGAAGCGTCCGGTCAGGCTGCGTAAGATCCGCGCGTCCATCTGCACAAGCTGCGGCGCGGCAAAAGAGAGAAGCACGGCAACCACAACCGCCCCCGTGCCGGTGACAAGGCGCAGGGTCGAGATCGGGTCAAAGCCCTCGTGGCGGGCAAGGCCGGCGGCAAAGGCGATGCAGCCAACACTTGCGAGAAGAATTACGGCGCTCAACGCACGGGCGAAGCGCAGGACGATTGTGTTTTCATTCGGAAGGGAGTGGAGCACCCTGTGCTCGACGCCGGAGGGGAGCAGAGCCTGCTCGACGCTGAACTCGCGTTCGAGTTCCTGCGAAAGAAGGCGCAAGCCCTCGGCCTCTTTCGGATCACCATCGTTGAATTCAGGCCATTTATCGGTCATTTCAAACTTTCCCTGAGCTCGCTCAACGCTCTTTCAAGCCTCTTGTCGGCTGCGGCCAGACTGATATCCAGCATCGCCGCCGCTTCCTGCCGCCCCGCCCCGCCGAGGTACCGGAGCACCACAATCTCGCGCAGCGGAGGGGACAACCGCTCGACCGCCTTGCGCAACTGGTGGGACCGTTCGGTCGCAACCGCGTGGTCGAGAGGGGTCAGAGGCTGCTCGCCGGCCTGTTTGTCCTTCAGGACATCAACCGCGCGACTGTCAATCCCCCACGCCCTCATCCGCTGTGCGCAGGCGTTGCGGAGGATCTCGTAAAGCCAGGAACCGAACTTTTCGGCCTCCCGCAGGCTTGCACGTTTCTTGAAAGCCACAAGAAAGGCTTCCTGAACCGCATCCTGCGCATCCGCAACATTCCCAAGGCGGTCATATGCAAGGGCAGACATGGGCCCGGAATATCTTTTCACCAGTTCCGAAAAGGCATCCCGGTTGCCGGAGATGGCTGCTTTGACGATATCCGGCTCTGTCTTCTCCATGCAATCATTCCGCTTTCACATAAAGGAGATGCAAAAGGCGAGTATATTCGGACATGTTTTCTTAAAAAAATTATTGCCCGTCGGCGATTTTCTTTACCAGCAGCTTCACCATCCCCTGGGCGGTTTTGGCGTCCTTGCCGTTATTGTCAACCTCTAACTTGGAATACTCCAAGGCTTTATGAAGTTTACCAAGGCGATTATAGCAGTCTGCTATGGCAAAATACACGCCGTTCTCAACCGCCACGGACTTGTTGTTATCGATGACCTTGAGCAAAGCTTCGAGAGCTTCCTCATTCTTTCCGCTATCGACAAGGTCTAGGCCTTTTGAGCAATAGACGCGCGCGATCTGCTCGGGGTAGCGTGCGTGTATCTCCGGCCAGTCGGGAGCAAGCTCCTTTGCTTCGTTCATTTTACTGATGGCTTTGTCGTAATCTTTTGCGCGGTAGGCATCAAGCCCTTCATTCCATACCGGTTCCGCTTTCTGGGCCTGAAGGTAGGGCGGGACAATTTTGTAAGCGGCAATCAGCAGGGCAAGCAGGATCACTGCGCGAACGCCCCATTTCACCGCCGCCTGCGCACCACTGTCGGAATTGCCAAGCGGCTCGGCATCTTCGTAGTTATCCATAGCCGAAGGCTCTTTTATCTTTTTCACGACCTTTTTCTTAACAACCTTCTTCTTGTTCTCGACTTCCGCCATATCTCTCCCCTTCCCTTACTGCCCAGATATGTTACCACGGGCAACAAAACGTCCCATTCACATAAAGTTACATAAATGAGCAATTCAGGTCAACAATTTCCGCATTTAGTGCAAAAATAAGGCCAGGGACCGATTTCCCTTTGCCAGAGAGTGATTTTTAGATAGAATCGCCTTTTCAGGCCTTGATGCATATTTCAAGGCCCGCTTTTATGGCTGGGAATACAGACAAAACGGAGCCGAAAACCAAGATGCAGGAAGAGATCAAACACGGCACAGACAAGCGGGACATATCTGTGGTAATCCCGATATATAACGAGGAAGAATGCCTGCCCATGCTGGCCGAGGAGCTCAAGAAGGTGCTGGGAAACTATGAGCACCCCTGGGAGGTTATCCTCGTCGACGACTGCTCGACAGACAAGACCCCGGAGATGCTCGCGAAACTATGCGAGGAGGACAAGCACTTCCGCACCATCAGGTTTGCACGCAACTGCCGCCAGAGCGCAGCCATGGCCGCCGGTTTCCGTGCGGCACGGGGAACCATCACCGTAACCCTCGACGCCGACCTGCAGAACGACCCCCACGACATTCCCCTGCTGCTCGAACACATGGGCGAGTATGACTGCGTGTGCGGGTGGCGCAAAAACCGGCAGGACACAGGTTTCAGGAAAATCCAGAGCCGCATCGCAAACGCAATCCGCAACTGGATTTCGGGAGAAACCATCAGCGACACCGGCTGTTCGCTCAAGGCCTACCGCACCGACCTTCTCCAGAAAATTTATCTTTTCCGAGGGGCGCACCGCTTTCTTCCGACATTATTGAAGATGGAGGGGGCGAACGTAATGGAGATCCCCGTAAACCA
>JAFGWW010000085.1 GCA_016936955.1 Planctomycetota bacterium
ATAAGTTATTCTTCCGCGGGTAAGGTCGTAGGGAGAAATTTCCACCGTAACCTTATCACCGGGAAGGATCTTGATAAAATGCTGGCGCATCTTGCCACTGATGTGGGCAAGGACCTTATGGCCATTCTCAAGCTCTACGCGAAAGCGGGCGTTGGGAAGAGCCTCCCGAACCACACCGTCAATAGCAATCGCTTCCTCTTTAGCCATGAAACCCCGTTCCAGTAACTCTAATATTCAGTAAGGACTATAACGCCGTCCTCGGTAATCGCAACAGAATTCTCAAAATGGGCCGATAAACTCCGGTCCTTGGTAATCACCGTCCAGCCGTCGGCCAGAGTAAGGACATCACTTTTGCCGACATTAACCATCGGCTCGATGGCCAACACGGACCCAGCTTTCAACCGAAGGCTGCCTGCGCCGAAAAAGCGCGAGACATAATTCGGAATCTGGGGCGGTTCGTGCATCTTGCGGCCGATACCGTGGCCCACAAAATCCTTGACCATAGAAAAACCGTTCCCCTCGGCAACATCCTGGATCGCGGCGGAGAGTCGGTTAAGCTCAACGCCGGGCTTGAGCGTTGCGATTCCCTTCTCCAGCGATTGTTTTGTCACATCGAGGAGCTTCTGAGCCTTACGGGAGATGCTTCCAACCCCGAAGGTTCTTGCCGCATCGCCGTACCAGCCGTTAAGCTCAACTCCGATGTCGACGCTGATTATGTCGCCTTCGTTCAGCGTCCTGTCGCTCGGTATTCCGTGCACCACTTCTTCATTAATCGAGGCGCAGATGCTGGCCGGAAAATTAATGGCGCCTGCCTTAAAAGCGGGATAACCCAAAAATGACGGGGTTCCGCCGCCTTTCCGGATCAATCTCTCAACCGCCTTGTCAAGTTCGGCAGTGGTGATTCCGGGGGCAACCATTTCTTCTACAAGCTTAAGCGCTTGAGCCGTAAGTGCATTGGCCGGGCGCATTTCTTCAATTTCTTTACGGCTTTTGAGTATGGGGCCGCTCATCAGTCCTTACCGCCTGCGGCCGCGAACCTTGCCGCCTGCCACCCCAAAGCCGTCATAATTTTTCATCAGCAGGTAGCTCTCGACTCTCTGGACAACGTCGAGGGCAACACCGACAACGATCAGCAGACCGGTACCGCCAAGCATCCCCGCAATACCCCAGTCGATCTCAAGCCAGCGCGAGACAAACTGCGGCAGGATCGCCACGAAGGAAAGGAAGATACTTCCCGCGAGGGCGATTCTGGTCATGATCTTCTCAAGATGCTCCGCAGTGCGCTTACCGGGACGAATGCCGGGAATATACATACCGCTCTGCTTCAGGTTGTCCGCCATTTCATTCGGGTTGAAGGTAATGGCGGTATAGAAGTAGCAGAAGAACATGATAAGCAGAACATAGAAAACCGTATACCAGAACATGCCGGGGCTGAAGAGCTGGCCCGCTGACCTGAACATGGCAAAATTCTCGCCAAGCCATCCGAAAACAATCGCGGGCAGCGAAAGAATCGCCTGGGCGAAGATGATCGGAATAACACCGGCCTGGTTGACGCGGAGGGGCAGAACCTGCCTCTGGCCGCCGTAAACCTTGCGTCCGCGGTTGGCCTTGGAGGCCTGAACCGCAACCCGCCGCGTTCCCAGAGTAATAAGAACGACAGCGAGGGTCATCATTACGAAGAGCACAATGATAAGGGCAATCTTTCCGATGCCAATCCCGCCGGGCTGGCCAGCGTCGGTGAAAAGGCTGCCGATCGAGGACGGCATTCTTGCAATAATACCCGCCATGATGATGAGGGATACGCCATTGCCGATACCAAACTCGTCTATCTGCTCGCCAAGCCACATGAGGAACATGGTTCCCACGGTCAGCGACATGATACCGTAAAATACAAACTCCAGGTTTCCTACATTCGACGAGACCAAGCCAGAAGTACGGCCATGGGCCAGGAACTGCTGGCTGATCATACCAGCCTGGACGATGCAAAGAAATACCGTCGAAAGCCTGGTGAGCTGCTGAATCTTTTTGCGTCCCGTCGCACCCCCATGCGCGATGCGCGAAAGGCTGGGAACAATGGCGACAAGAAGCTGGAAAATAATAGAGGCGGTGATGTAGGGCATGATGCCGAGACTGAAAATGGCACCAGACCTGATCGCGCCGCCGCTGAACATGTCCGCCATGGAGAGAACCTTGCCCATGACATTATTGCCGGACATCATCTTCTGCATGAACTCGGTCAGAGCAGAGACGTCAATACCCGGAGCGGGGATGAAACATCCCAGCCTGTAGATAATAAGCAACAGGGCAGTGAACATGATCTTGCCCCGGAGCTCTTTAACGTTGAAAATCTTTGCGAGAGTTTCAAACATTCTACTTGATTACCTCGGCGGTGCCGCCCGCCTTCTCGATTTTTTCGATAGCGACCTTGCTGAAAGCATTGGCCTTTACGGTCAGCTTCTTGCTGAGTTCACCGTTGCCGAGGATCTTGATCTTGTCGCTACGGCGAAGGGTTACACCCTTGTCGGCGAGAGTCTTGAGATCAACCGTCTCGCCGTCGGCGAAACGCTCTTCGAGCATGGCGAGGTTGACGGGGGCGTAGGTCTTGGCAAAGACGGCGTTGTTGAAGCCGCGCTTCGGGATACGCTCCATCAGACGCTTCTGACCGCCCACATAGCCGATCAGGAAGTTGGCACCTGACCTGGCGCCGAGACCCTTCTCGCCAGAACCGCTGGTCTTGCCCTGACCGCTGGCGGCACCACGGCCGACACGCTTACGGGCTTTATGTTTTGTCGCTCTGTTAAGTACGTCAGTAATGTTCATTTTGCTTATTTCCCGCCTCAGTCTGCCTGAGTTTTAGTTAGGCAACAGAAATACCGCGAAGCTTCTCCACCAGTTCCTTGCTGCGAAGCTGGCTGAGAGCATTGATGACAGCCTTGACCACGTTGCGGGTGTTGTTGGAACCCACGCTCTTGGTCAGAATATTTTTCAAACCGCCAGCCTCAAGAACAGCCTTGACCGAAGCACTGGCAATAACACCGGTACCGGGAAGGGCCGGAATGAGGATGACTTCGGATGCGCCGAAGCGGCCGACGATGCGGTGCGGAATGGTTCCGTCACCAACGATCGGGAAGGAGACCATCTCGGTGCGACCCTTCTTCATGGCCTTCTGGATGGCAGCCGGAACTTCCTTGGCCTTGCCGTAACCGATGCCGACCTTGCCCTTGCCGTTACCGACGGTAAAGAGGGCGCCGAAGCTCAGGCGGCGACCACCCTTTACGGTAGCGGAGCAGCGGTAAACATCGATAAGAGTCTCGATGAACGGACTTTCTTCGCGCTCTTCGCGATCCTTGCGGCCACCGCGACCACCACGGCCACGACCACCGCGCTCGCCGCGATCTCCACGACCACCACGGGGCTTCTCGGAACCGGATTCAGCACCCTGAGCCTTCTGCTCTTCAGGCATATTGTTTTCATTTTCAGGCATTGGAACTTGACTCCTGGTCTTTATCCGCTTCAGGTTCGAGCGAATCAGACGCAATTAATGAAAGCTAGAACTTCAGGCCACCCTCGCGCGCGCCTTCGGCAAGCGCTTTTACGCGGCCATGATATTTACGACCACCGCAATCGAAAACCACAGTCTCGACCTTGGCTTCCTTGGCCTTGGCGGCGATCACAGCGCCGATCTTCTTTGCCGCTTCAATATTGCTCCCGTTGGCGCCGTCGAAATCGCTCGACTTGGTGCTGGCAGAAGCAATGGTCACGCCCTTGAGGTCGTCAATGAGCTGGGCGTAAATATTGCGCGTGCTGCGGAAAACCGCGAGGCGTGGACGTTCTGCCGTGCCGGTAATCTTCCTGCGGGCGCGCATGTGACGACGCTGACGATCTTTTACTTTTTTGACCAGACGATCCATTTTTATAACTCCAAAAAAGGGGCTGTCCCTTTAATTAATCAAGAACTATTTCTTACCGGCACCGAAGCTCTTGCCCTCGAGACGACGGACATTCTCGTCGAAGTAACGGATACCCTTACCCTTGTAAAGGTTGGGCGGACGGACGGCGCGGAGCTGCGAAGCAACCTGACCGACGCGCTGCTTGTCGATTCCGCGAACGATGAAGTCCATGTATTCACGGCTGGTCGACTTGGGCACCTCGATCTCGATCCCGGCGGGGGCATCAAACTTAACGGGGTGACCGAAGCCGCAGTTCATGACCAAGGTGGTCCCCTGAAGCTCAACGCGGTAACCGGCGCCCATGATGCGCAGCTTCTTCTCGTATCCCTTGGTTACACCTTCCATCATATTATTGATGAGGGAGCGATAAAGGCCGTGCAGTGCGCGGTTTTCCTTGGTGTCCGACTCGCGCTCGACGACAACTTCCTTGGCGTCGGCGTTGACTGTGATCTTGATCCCGGGCACAAGCTTCTGCTTCGCTTCACCCTTGGGGCCCTTCACAATAACTTCGTCGGCCGTGACTGTAGCGGTTACGCCGTTTTCGATGGTAACCGGTATTTTTCCTACGCGTGACATACCATTTCCTCTTAAAGCAGGCAGCTGTACAAAACTACCAGACGGTGCAGAGAACCTCGCCGCCGACGTTCTGCGCACGACACTCGCGATCTGAAAGAACACCCTTGCTGGTGCTCACAACTGCGATACCAAGGCCGTCAAGGACGTTCGGAAGATCGCCCGCAGACCTGTAGTAACGCCGCCCGGGCGTCGAAAGACGGACGACGCGCTGAATAATCTTCTCGCCTTCCGGACCGTACTTGAGGTAGACAACAAGCTCATTCTGGACAGGACGCTCGACAATGTCGAAGCCCTTGATGAATCCTTCGCGCTTGAGGACCTCGGCTACGCTCAGCTTGAGCTTGCTGGAAGGCATGCTCACTGAATCGCGCCTGATCGAATTTGCGTTGCGGATGCGGGTCAGCATATCTGCAACAGGATCGCTCATGCTCATCGATACATTCCCTTACTTACTTTTCCGCCTAGACGGAAGGCGGTATGAAATAAATTTTATTCAACAAAACAATGGCGGCCGGTTATTACCAGCTCGACTTCTTTACACCCGGAATCTCTCCCTTGTTGGCAAGAGTACGGAAGCAGATACGGCAGATACCGAACTTGCGGTACACCGCCTTCGGGCGGCCGCAGATGTTGCAGCGGTTATATGCCCTGGTCGAAAATTTCGCCGGCTTGTTAGCCTTGTTGATCAATGCCAGTTTGGCCACGTGAACGCTCCCTGTTCAAGTACTACTACTGATTTTTGAAAGGCATCCCGAACTTGCGCAGAAGATTTCTACTCTCTTCGGCACTCTGGGAATTCTTGATAACAATGGTGACATCCATACCGAGCGGGGCATCAAGCTTGTCGGCGTCGACTTCGGGGAAGATCATGACTTCCTCAATGCCGATGGAGTAGTTGCCCTGCTTGTCGAAAGACTTGGTGCTTACGCCCTGGAAGTCGCGGATGGCCGGGATCGCAAGGTTGATCATGCGGTCCAGGAATTCGTACATCCTTGCGCCCCTGAGGGTAACGCGGCAGCCGATGCGGTAGCCTTCGCGGAGACGGAAGTTCGAGACAGAGACTCTGGCCTTTGTAACGGTCGGAGCCTGACCCGCAATTTCTTTCATCTCGCGGAGAGCCGCGTCAAGCAGCTTGTTGTCGTCGATAGCCTTACCTACACCCATGTTAAGGCAGATCTTCTCAATCTTGGGGAGGCTCATCGGGTTTTTACGACCGAGCTCCTGCGCAAGCTGAGGCATAATTTCTTCGCGGTACTGTTTAAGCAAACGCGCCATTCCTAACTCCTCTCGGGAACGTCGGCGCCGCATTTCTTGCAGACGCGCACGCGGCTGGCCTTGACCTTGCCGTTTTCACGCTCATGTTTCTCTGTGCGGATACCGATGCGGGTTGCCTCGTCACACTTCGGGCACACCAGCAACAAGTTGGATACGTCGATGGGGGATTCCTTCTCGATGCGACCAAGGTTCGGCCGGCTCGGATCCTGGGAGGCGCGCTGGTGCTTGAACACCATCTTGACGCCCTGGACGATTGCACGTCCCTTCTCACGGTCGACGGAGATAACCTTGCCGCGGGTTCCGCGGGCCTTGGCGTCTTCGCCGTCCTTGATGCTGATCTTGCCGGAACCGCTGCCTGCGATCACCTGAACGATGTCGTTCTTGCGAATCCTGGTTTTGACCTTGCCATTAGTCATTTGTAACATCCTCTGTTTCAGCTCAGACAACTTCCGGAGCAAGCGATACAATCTTCATAAAGTTCTTTTTGCGCAGCTCACGAGCTACGGGCCCGAAGATACGGGTGCCACGGGGGTTGTTATCCCCGTCAACAAGGACAAGCGCGTTGCTGTCAAAACGGATCGAAGACCCGTCGGGACGCTTGACCGCCTTCTTGGTGCGAACGATAACGCCCTTCGCAACCGTTCCGGCCTTGAGGTCGGCTCCGGGAACCGACTTCTTGATTGCCACGACAATGACATCGCCGATGGATGCGTAACGGCGGCGGGTGCTGCCGAGAACGCGGATGCACATGGCACGCTTCGCACCAGTATTGTCAGCTACGTCCAAAATTGTTTGCGTCTGGATCACGATCAATCTCCACTAAAGCCTACTCGGCCTTTTTAAGAACCTTGGTCAGGCGCCAGGTCTTGGTCTTGGAAAACTTGCGGGTCTCCATGATCTCGACGGTGTCGCCCTTCTTTGCTTCGTTATTTTCGTCATGCGCGGTGTAAACGGTGGTACGACGCATGCGCTTCTCGTAAATCGGGTGCTTTACCTGGCGGTCGACGCTGACCTTGATGGTCTTGTCGCACTTGTCGCTGGTTACGACACCGATAACTGTACGCCTTACGTTACGGGCTGCAGTCTCGCTCATTACTTACCTCCCTCGACCGCGGCTGCCGCCTCGGCGTTGTTCTTCTCAGCAAGGACGGTGCTCATGCGGGCAATGTCCTTTTTCAGGTTTCTGATCTGGTGCGGATGAACCTCTTCACCGAGGGCAACCTGGCAACGAAGATTCATAAGGTCCTTGCGGTTCTTGGAAATCTCGGCCTCGATAGCCGCACTCTCCATGTTTCTGTATTCCGACGCCTTCATAGTGAGTGCCTCCTCTGGGCGAAGGTGGTCTTTACCGGAAGCTTGTAGGCCTGGCGGCGAAACGCCTCGCGGGCCATGTCTTCACTTACTCCACCAATCTCGAAAAGAACGGTGCCGGGCTTGACGGCGGCGAACCAGTAGTCCACCTCACCCTTACCTTTACCCATTCGGGTTTCAGCGGGACGGGCGGTGGCGGACTTGTGGGGGAAGACCCTGATCCAGATCTTGCCCTGCCCACCGATCGCACGGTTGGCCGCAATACGGGCCGCTTCGATCTGGGAGGAGGTAATCCGTCCGGTCTCGAGGGACTGTATGCCGTATTCGCCGAAAGCGACATAGTTGCCGCTGGTGGCCTTGCCCGTCATGTTGCCGCGATGAAATTTTCTGTGCTTTACGCGCTTTGGCATCAGAGCCATGACAAGTATCTCCTACGCCGACGCTTCGCCGACATCACCTTTGTAAATCCAAACCTTGACGCCGATGTTGCCCATGGTGGTGGACGATTCGGCGAATCCATAGTCAATGTTGGCCTTGAGCTTCTGGAGCGGGAGGTTGCCGACGGTGTAGCCATCCGAACGGGCAATCTCGGCGCCGCCAAGTCTGCCGGCACAACGAATCTTGATCCCGAAGACACCGGCCTGAATGGCTGCCTCGACCGCACGCTTCATGGCGCGACGGTAGTTGACGCGCTTCATCATCTGCTCGGCGATACCCTGGGCAACAAGCTGTGCGTTGACCTCGGGCTTCGTGATTTCCTTGATCTTGATGGTGGTCTTGCGACCCGTTACGCTCGAGAGATCCTCGCGGAGCTTGTCGACCTCGGCGCCGCGACGACCGATGACAACGCCGGGACGTGCGGTGTGGATGATAACCTCCACCTCGTCCTCGGTGCGCTCGATCTCGGTCTTGGCGATACCGGCGAATGCGAGATTCTTCTCAATGTAGCGGCGGACGTTGTAGTCTTCCACGAGGTACTTGCTGAAATTATGCTTGTCAGCGTACCACCGCGAATCCCAGTCGCGCGTTACACCAGTCCTGAAACCAATCGGGTGTACCTTCTGTCCCACGAAATATCTCCAGTGTAGCTAAGGGTTCTAGCCCTGCCTGACGTCCAGTTCGACACAAAGATGGCTGCGGCGACGAAGAACGCTCGCGGCACCGCCACGGGCGCGGGGGCGCCAACGCTTCAGCGTCATACCCTCATCAACCCAGATCTTCGAGACAAAAAGGTTGTCAACATCCGACACGCCACCATTCTCGGCGTTAGCCTGGGCGCTACGAATAACCTTGAAAACAAGTTTGGCCGCCCGCTGGGGCTGAAGGCTGAGGGTAGCAAGTGCGTCACTGACGCCCTTACCGCGGACCATGTCCACAATCCACCTGGCCTTGCGTGCTGAAACGGGAGCGTGTTTGTGCTTAGCCGAATAAGGCATTGCAGTATCCTTCTCGATAACGTGCTTCTATCAACTATGACTTTTGTAGGTGCGGCTCGGAGCAAACTCACCAAGCTTGTGCCCCACCATAGACTCAGTCACGAAATTATTAACAAACTTGCGGCCGTCATGAACGGAGAAGTGATGACCGACAAACTCAGGGATAATGGTGCAGGCACGAGCCCAAGTCTTGATCGGCTCGCGATCATTTGTGCTCTTCTGCTTCATTACCTTGAGGAGAAGCTTCTCGTCCACATAGGGACCTTTTTTAACCGAACGACCCATCAGTGTTTCCCCTACTATTAACTACTTCTTCTTACGCTTCGAAATAATAAGATTGTTTGAACGCGCCTTCTTGTCGCGGGTTATGCCACCACGGGCATAAACACCGGTTCTGCTGCAGA
>JAFGWW010000086.1 GCA_016936955.1 Planctomycetota bacterium
AAGGAACTGCCGGTGCCGCTGGACAGCAACTTTGTCCACGCCCTGAACGAGGTGCTCTCCGGTCTGGTCAAGATCACCGTCAAGGCGCAGGAGCTGCAACAGGCCCTGCAAGTCACCGACGGCCCGGCCACCCCGGCGGAGATGAAGAAACGCTTTGAGGAGTACATCGATCAGCTCACCAAGGGGAAAGATCCAGCGAAAGTCAGAATCGTCGTGGAGTGATGTTGATATTATGGATAACAAAGACAAGAAGCATCGTGCAAAGCAAGAACTGGATATTCTGGAAGGCGTGATCAACTACGCCGACAGAATGATCTACGAAGAGGGAAAGCTGGTTGAGTATAGTCCGTTGAGACGCCATGCGTACGGCAAAACGGTCGTTATTCATACGGAGAAGCAGGGAACCTTCACTTTTCGGCTCAGCTCTACCTCTGTAGTTTATCCAAACTTCGCATCAGGCTATGCGACACCGCATTCGCCAGTAGGTCGTTTATGCTCTGTACTGCAAGCAGGGGAGGAGGGCGTGACACCACGATGGGGTGAATACACGGTGTCCGAGATTCGGCTATTTGACCGCTTTGATGGAGCGGAATTCGAGCCGAACGTGCGCAATTTTCTCCGCATGGATATCCGGCAGGAAGAAGGACGGGACGAAGTCACCAATCTCCGTGCATTTCTGAATTCTACTCCGGAAGGTGTCCCCAAACGACCGTCCGAACAAGAGATACACGATGCGGAAACAGCACCATCTCCGTCAGGAGAAACTCAGAAGCCAGAAGAAGCCTCACCCTCACTTGAGCAAGCACCGCCACCGGCTCCTGTCGTTCCTCTCACGGTTTACGCGGTTGACGACGAGGTGGATGGAGGGGATTGGATACCGCCTGACCAAGAAAATGGTGATGACGACGAATTCATCGGATCGTCAGCAGTGGATGAGTACTTTGGCCTCAACGAAACCTTCTATGTAAACCGTACGCGGCAACAGGACGAGGTGATTTCTCGTTCACCAATAGGGGCCATGTATGTAGAAGGGGTCGCAGGTTCCGGAAAGACTTCCGCGGCATTGGGTCGCACCAAGATGTTGTGTGACTTCAACGCCCAGAACATCTACGAGGAAGCTGAATTTCGGGAAATCGTCGGTGATGCGGCAGATTACTGGTCTGGCAAGTTTGCTGGTCAGTTTTCGCAGGAAAGCAGCGTGGGTTTCGTCCGGACGGGAGAATTGATTCAATACCTCAAGGAGACATGCCGTCGTCTCGACCTGCCCAATCTGCCTGTTCAGGAATATCCAGAACTTCGTAGCCGACTAAGGCAGTTCCGGCAACTGGAGCGAACGCGCAAAGGCTTACGACGTTGGACAGGCTTGGACGAACCCAGAGGAACACATTGCGACACCACCATGGCTTGGTTGAGGGCGGCCGATCGTGCCATAGCGAATCAATGGGCAGATGAGTTGGTGAGTTTGATTCCGGCACCTGAAGAGCTGGCGGAAGTATTCAAACCCGAAGTACGTCACCGGGCAGTTGGTATTGCGCGACCAGCAATGCAGCATCTACGTAACGGGATCGCGATAATTTGCAAGGACTTGGCCAAGCCCAAGGCTCCCGATAGCTTTGCTTTGGATGGTTTGGCAAAGCGAATTAACAACTGCATCGAAAACATTCGCACCGAGGTGTTGGGGAGCAGTACCTTGTGGGTCAGCATTGGCGAGCGCTTCTGGCACGCTCATAGTGAGCGCGAGTTGGCTCAATTGCTCGTTGCCGAAAAGGTCGCGATCTATGTGCAAGCTCCAGCAAGGCTGGTGTTCTTCGGCGACAAAGGTCTCCTAGACGATGGTCTGAGCGTGTTGTCTTTGTCGGGCGATGTGTTGCCCGCAGATCGAGTGACGAAAGAGTTGCTGGTCGAAGAGCAGTGTCTAGTGCGCGACATGGCTACCGGTGAAACTCTCCCGGCGGTCGCCTCCGATATCAATGATTTGTATCTTCGCCTTCTTCCGGAATCCGCTCATAAGCTCTACGTGCAACAGAGTGGACGGTTGAAGAGGTTAGCAGTCCAACGAGGATTGGGGCAGATGCGGTTGCCAATGACACCTGCCACGCAGACTGCGAAAAGCGAGTCGGATGATGAACAACTGGATGAACCAGCAGCTCCGCAAGAACCAAGCAGGTCTGTGCGGGCAGTATTCACGACCGTAATTCGCCGAACGCTGCTTCAACCATTGGCGCTTGTCGCTGACGCCTACTCAGAGGCGATCGAATCCAAGGTCGCGCAATTTCCCGATGAATCAGTTGCTGCACAGATCGTTGAACAGCTAAACGGAAGAAAGCTAGCGCATGAGGATATTGATCTGTTGCTGTGCTTGTATCACTTGATAGGGCGCGGACTCAAAGGAGATCCGCAACGCCTGAGCATGCCTCCGCTCTACCAATCGGTATTCATCGACGAAGTGCAGGACTTTACCGAGCAGCAGGTCTATCTGATGGCGGAGCAGGCTAGGCCCGAATATTTTGCTGTAACCGTGGTCGGTGACCCTGCCCAGAAACTCCATAACGGCAACCGGATCGATGTGCCGAGTTGTTTCCCGGGCAGACGCATTGAAAATGTGCAGTTGAACAAGAACATGCGGCAAGCCGATGCGCCTGGCATCGTTTGGTTTAGCGCACGGTTCCGAATGGAACTGCAAAGGAGTGGTTTGGACGAGATGGCTGACGATGAACTGCTCAATTGCCTGATCAAGTCACCCGACGACGTGAAGGGTCCAGAGCTGATGGTTTATGGAGAAGAAGGCGAACTCGTCGCGCAGACAGCGGCATTGCTCAAATCAGCCCGGCCCAAGGAAACCGCAGCGGTGATCTTGCCGAGTGCCGAACTCGCTCAGCAGTTTTTTGATGTTTGTAGGCCCAACTTGGCGGAAGAGATGGTGGATGCCGAACTTTCCGGGCGGATTGACCTGTCTCGCAGGCACGTCCGGCACTTCACGGCAGTTACGAATGCTAAAGGCTTGGAATTTGATCTCGTGATCTTGCCGTACTTCGAGCACTACGACTTGACGGATATCCAGCATCAAAACCGTATGTATGTCGGATTGACCAGGGCAAGGCGTCGCCTGGTGCTGATCGGTCATCAGAACAGGCCGCCATCTGCATTCGATCGCATTTGGCGGCAATATCAGGACATTTTGGCAATGGCTCGGTAATAGGGATACGGACACCAATGACCCAAAACACACTAGACCTTGAAGAAAACAGTCATGCTCCGAAGGCCGGTCCGGTGGAATGTCTCGGTATGACGTTCCCGAACGACGAGGAGCGGCGTAAGCATTTCCTCGGCATCCTGCGCGATAAGCTGAAGGACCTCGAGTTCCGCAAGATCGAGGGATTCCCCATCGGCTCAGACGAGGACATCCTGGCGCTGTCCGACCCGCCGTACTACACCGCCTGCCCGAATCCATTCATCGCGGACTTCATCAAGCACTACGGCAAGCCCTACGATCCGAGCAAACCATACAGCCGGGAGCCGTTTGCGGCGGATGTAAGCGAGGGAAAGAACGACCAGATCTACAACGCCCACTCCTATCACACCAAGGTCCCACACAAGGCCATCATGCGCTACATCCTGCATTACACCGAGCCGGGGGATGTGGTCTTCGACGGGTTTTGCGGAACGGGGATGACAGGTGTAGCGGCGCAACTGTGCGGGGATCGGGCCATGGTAGAATCCCTGGGTTGCCGGGTGGAAAAGGACAGCATGATCCTGCAACCCGAAACTGATGAAAACGGTAAAACCGTCTGGAAGCCATTTTCCAAGCTGGGCGCACGCCGGGCTATCCTGTCGGATCTGTCTCCACTCGCCACCTTTATTGCAAGCAACTATGCTGACTTCTCTTCCCTCGTAACCTTTACAGATGAAGCCCTGAAACTGGTTTCCAAGGTTGAAAAGGAATTGGCTTGGCTTTATACGGGCGTTTCCGGTGGCCAGGTCTTGAGCGCGGTATGGTCAGATGTGTTTCTTTGTCCAAATTGCAGCCACGAATTTGTTTTTTGGGAAGCAGCACTCAAGAACGAAAAGCTTCAGGAGTCATTTCCTTGTCCACATTGCGGGACAATGGTTGGCAAAGCTGCTTCCAAGAAAACGGGTGCCATCAAACTTGACCGTCCGTTCGCTACAGGATTCGATCCAATTCTGAAGAAAGTGGTGCGGGTACCGAAGCTTGCTTTGGTAGAGGAAACGACCAAATCCGGATCGACGCGCAAGACAAAATCCATCAAGGAAGAAGGACGGAAAAGCCTAGTGTCTCGGTTTGAGGGCCGCGCTTGGCCATATATTCCCACAGAGGAGTTTTTCCCCGGGCGACAAACCAACAAGCTGATCAATGGTTCAGGCATCTCGCATATTTGCCACATGTATACGCAGAGGGCGCTATTCGCGTACGGCACCTTGTGGCAACAGCAACTTTCCTCGCATAAACACACTTCACTGTTTAGATTTTGTTTGAGTTCCATCAATAATTGCTACCGGCGGCGTGAAAATGGCGGAAGATGGCCGATTTAAAAATGGCGGTTGAATTGGGTCTGGAGGGCATGAAAAAACCGACGC
>JAFGWW010000087.1 GCA_016936955.1 Planctomycetota bacterium
CCCTTGCTGTAGAGCCTGTCCAGCATCTCATAGCCGGCCTTGTACCAGTCGGGGCAGACGGTGAAGATGTTTTTGCAGGACTTTTCGATATTGCTGACGGGGGAGAGGAGGACGACCGGAACCCCCATGGCGTTGAGCATGTTCAGGGTCGGTTTGTCCAGGCTCTCCGGCAGGGGGAAGAGCACAACGCCCATGATATCGTCGCGTTGCTTTACAATATCAGCTATGCCGGTGTAGTCGGTGCCGGGATTGATCCGGTATTCAAGAAAACCGAGGCCGCGCTTTACCGCGTTCTCTTCGGCTTTCTTCATGCGTATCCAATATGAGTATGAATAGAAATCCGGGTGGGCGAACAGGACGCACTTGCCGCGGCTAAGTCCCGTATCCTGATCCTTGGTGACTGTTCTCTCCCGCGAGGCGAGGAAGGTTCCCCTGCGGGGGCGCCTCTCGACATACCCTTCCCACTCCAGCTCGCGCATCACGCGGTTGATAGTCAGGTAGGCTACGCCAAGGTCTTCGGCAAGATCTCTGTCCGAGCGCAGCTTGTCGCCCAGCTCCATGGCGGAGAAACTGTCGATAAGCAGGGCCTTGATCCGCTGGTGGGCGATGTTCTTCTTTTCTTTTGGCATGACGGTCCTATTCGTGAAATAAATGCTGCTATATAGCAATATTACGGTATGCGCAAGGTAAGTCAATACAATGATGGATGAAAATACGGTTTTACCGGTGGCTGGGATATGCAGATTCGGGTTTGCTATTTTTGTTAATCGGTGCTTTCGCGGGCATATTGGTCTTACAAAATTGTAAATGACTGTTTAAGTCCCTTTATATCATGCAATTAAGTGGGCTGTTGGTGCTGTGGAGCCGAAGGGTGGAAAATAGGACTTACAAAATTGGCAGATTGTATATTTGGCTCCATGCGGCTTCTGTCCATGCCTGGTTAAGGAAAAACAATTTTTTATCGGCCCTTTCGGGGTGTGTCTTTCTGCCCGCTCAGTTCGTTGTTTAATACTGTTAAAAACAGTGTTTAGGAGAGATCCGGGGTTGAATTTGCCGGGATTTTCATCCTGCCATTCCAAGGGAATCAAACCAGCCAAATTATGGTTCACAAGATTTCTGGCACACGCTTCGCAAAAGGGAAGGGCGTGATAAGCGTGCTGGCAATGGTGTAGGCCGCGATACGGAAACCATTTTAAGGAGCAAATAAAAATGACAGCTACTGCGACAACGACAAGGAAGGTTGCTATTTACGGAAAGGGTGGTATCGGCAAATCGACCACCACGCAAAACACGGTTGCGGCACTGGCCGAGATGGGAAAGAAGGTTATGGTTGTCGGGTGTGACCCGAAAGCCGACTCGACCCGACTCCTCCTCGGTGGTCTTGCCCAGAAGACGGTTCTTGATACCCTGCGCGAAGAGGGTGAGGACGTCGAACTCGAGGATATCCGCAAGCTTGGTTATGGCAACACTTACTGCGTTGAATCCGGTGGTCCCGAGCCTGGTGTAGGTTGCGCGGGTCGTGGCATCATCACCTCGATCAACATGCTCGAGCAGCTCGGCGCTTATGACGAATCCGAAGCCCTCGACTACGCTTTCTATGACGTTCTTGGTGACGTTGTCTGCGGCGGATTCGCGATGCCTATCCGCGACGGCAAGGCGCAGGAAATCTACATTGTCTGCTCCGGCGAGATGATGGCCATGTACGCGGCCAACAACATCTGCAAAGGTATCATGAAGTTCGCCGAATCCGGCGGCGTCCGTCTCGGCGGCCTCATCTGCAACAGCCGTAAGGTCGACAACGAGAAGGAGATGATCGAGCAGCTCGCCAAACAGCTCGGCACCCAGATGATCCACTTCGTTCCCCGTGATAACGACGTTCAGCGCGCTGAGATCAACCGTAAGACCGTTATCGACTGGAACCCGCAGGCTCCGCAGGCCGACGAATACCGCACCCTGGCCAAGAACATCGACCAGAACGATATGTTCGTCGTACCGAAGCCGCTCAAGATCGATGAACTCGAGAAGCTTCTCATGGATTTCGGCCTCTTCGATCAGTAATCGGTCCGGGGCGCATTTATAAACCTTTCAACAGGAGACAATCAAATGATTATGGTCCGTGCGATTGTAAGGCCGGAAAAAGTGGACGCCGTGCTTGCCGCGCTGATGGAGGCCGGGTTCCCGTCTGTAACCAAGTTCGACGTTTTCGGTCGCGGTAAACAACGAGGCGTCAAAATCGGCGAGGTTACTTACGACGAACTGCCAAAGGAAATGCTCCTCTCGGTGGTCAAGGATGAGGATAAGGATTTTGTGGTCGAGACCATCATGAAGGCTGCCCGTACCGAGTCAAAAGGCGCTTTCGGCGACGGCAAGATTTTTGTCTCCCCGGTCGACGAGGCATACACTGTCAGTTCCGGGGTCAAGGAACTTTAACCCTACACCAACGATCCGGAGGAGATGCGATGAAGGAAGTAATGGCGTTCATACGCATGAATAAAATGAACGAGACCAAGGAGGCACTAAGCGCCATCGGTTTGTCCAGCTTCACCGCCAGGAAGGTGATGGGGCGAGGCAAGGGGATGGTGGATGTGACCGTTCTTGACGGGGCGCGCGCTGGTGCGCCGGAAGCGATATCCCAGCTTGGACAGGGGCTTCGCCTGATTCCCAAACGGGCTATCACAATGATCGTGCAGGACGACAAGGTTGAGGAAATCGCCCAGACGATTATCAAGATTAACCAGACAGGAAAGCCGGGAGACGGGAAGATTTTCGTAATGCCTGTCATGGATGCCATCAAGATCCGCACCGGCGAGTCGGGTGAGATGGTGATCGATAACCCAGAAGATAGCTGAGGAGAGAAATATGTCTGCCAAGACTCCCGATCCCCAGTCTGTTAAAGACGAACTCCTGAAGGCTTATCCCAAAAAGGTAGCCCGTAAGCGTTCGAAGCAGATTGTGGTAAACGATGTAAACGAAACTAAGGAAGTACCGGAAATCGGCGCGAATACCCGTACCGTACCCGGCATCATAACCCAGCGCGGTTGCACTTACGCCGGCTGTAAGGGTGTGGTTCTTGGGCCTACCCGTGACATTATCAACATCACGCACGGCCCGATCGGATGCGGATTCTACAGCTGGCTTACCCGCCGTAACCAGACCTCCGCGCCGAATGAGGAAGACCATAACTTCATGACCTACTGCTTCTCGACCGACATGCAGGATGAGCAGATCATCTTCGGCGGAGAGAAGAAGCTGGCCAAGGCGATTGAGGAAGCCTACGAGATCTTCAAGCCGAATTCCATCGCCGTATTCGCGACCTGCCCCGTCGGCCTTATCGGTGACGATATCCACCAGGTCTGCAAGCAGATGAAAGAGAAGCTCGGCATCAATATCTTCGGCTTCAGCTGCGAAGGTTACAAGGGCGTGTCCCAGTCCGCCGGTCACCATATTGCCAATAACCAGCTCTACAAGCACGTTATCGGCAACGACACCAATGTGCCCGAAGGCAAGTTCAAGGTCACCCTGCTTGGTGAGTATAACATCGGCGGCGACGCTTTCATCCTCGAGGATATCTTTGAACGCTGCGGGATAAAGCTGCTTGCAACCTTCAGTGGTAACTCGACCATCCCGCAGTTCGAACGCGCTCACCATGCGGATCTGAACTGCGTCATGTGCCACCGGTCGATCAACTACGTTGCCGACATGATCGAGAAGCGTTACGGTACTCCGTGGATCAAGGTCAACTTCATCGGTGCCGAATCGTCTGCCAAGTCGCTCAGGAAAATCGCCGAATACTTCGACGACAAGGAGCTGACCGAACAGGTCGAGAATGTGATCGCCGAGGAGATGGAGAAAGTCGAGAAGGTTCGCAGTGAGGTTTACGAACGCTGCAAGGGCAAGACCGCCATGCTATTCGTCGGTGGTTCCCGCGCCCACCACTACCAGGACCTTTTCAGCGAGATCGGAATGCGGACTGTCGCGGCTGGCTACGAATTTGCCCACCGTGACGACTACGAAGGCCGCAAGGTTCTTCCCGATATCAAGGTCGACGCCGACAGCCGTAACATTGAAGAGCTCGAGGTGGAGGCGGATCCGGAACTCTACAGTCCGCCCAGCGAAGAGAGTATCAAGGCGCTCACTGACAAGGGTTACAGGTTCCATGATTATGATGGCATGATGCCGGAGATGACGAACGAGACCCTTATCATCGATGATATCAGTCATTATGAAACCGAGAAGCTTCTCGAGATCTACAAGCCGGATATCTTCTGCGCAGGCATCAAGGAAAAGTACTGCATCCAGAAGAACGGCATCCCCTGCAAGCAGCTTCACAGCTACGACTACGGCGGACCTTATGCCGGCTTCCAGGGTGCAATAAATTACTACAAGGATATCGACCGGATGGTCAACGCCAAGATCTGGGGCATGGTCGACGCGCCCTGGGCCGGAAGCGGCAAGCCCAGTCTTTCGGGCGAATACGTTCGGGCCTAGAGAAACAGCTTTACGAGGAGAAATGCGATGGCATTTTTAAGACACACAACAGCAAAAATCGTGGAGCGCGAGGCGCTGACCGTCAACCCGGCAAAGACATGTCAGCCTATCG
>JAFGWW010000088.1 GCA_016936955.1 Planctomycetota bacterium
ATAAACTCCGTCTTCAAGGAGGAGGGGATTGAACCTGCCGCCGAGGTGCAGATAAACCTTTACGACTACCAGCAGCTCAACCCGCATGGCGGGGCGATGAGAATGCTATCGCATTATCCCGATATCAGCGCGGTGATCTGCGTCACCGACAACCTTGCCCTTCCTGTTTATCAGGTCGCCGAGCAGATGGAGCTATCAGTGCCCGAGGATATCAGCGTTGTATCCCTCGATGACCAGCCGGTCTCGCGTTTCCTCTCTCCCCCGCTGACCACGGTGCGGCAGCCGTTGGAAGACATCGGCCGCAGGCTGGCGAAGCTGGCCGAGAGTTATGCCGAGGGAAAGTATCTTGGTTGTTTCAGTATGGTTCCTCCCCGCCTGATCGTACGGAAGAGTATCAAGAACTTGTAAATAATAAACCCAGGGCTCTTTTAGAGACCCAGAAATTTATCATAGATGGCAAAGGTGAAGATTATTCCCATGGTGCGATATTGCGCGAAAGGTTTATTAATGAATACACGACATCTTATTCCTGTCTGGTTTGCAATCGTAACGGCGCTTGCGTCTATGGCGTCTCTCTTTGCGGCGGAGCAGAAAGCAGATTTCGGGTGGTGCGAGGTTACATGCCCCGAATCCGCCGCCGGGGGAGAGAATTTTACGCTTACCGTCAAGGTAAAGGAAGCGGCGGCAGGCATGAAGCTCGGCGGGGATGTTCACCTCAACAAGCCCAAGGGAGTATACGGCGGTTACGGATATTGGGGGGGAAATCCCAAGCCGGTTAAAGCGGGGGATACGGTCAAGCTCAAATACAAGATGCCGGCGAAAGAGGGCATTATAGGCGCCCATGTTCTTCTCTACCTTAGCAAGGAGGGGTTCAATGAGGCGGAGAAAAAACAGGCCAGCCCCGTCATCAAGCTTGCCGGGACAAAAGCGGACAGCGCCTCCCGCCCCGCGTCAGTGACTTTCAAGAAAAGCTGGATCTCGATCGGAGAGTCCCACAAGGGGGAGAATTCATCCGCCGGTGAGGAGTTGCTCGAAGGTGACGAGCTGGTGTTGCCCGTGGAGTATTACGTCGATCCGTCCGACGACTGGGGTGGCACACAGCTTGAGGTGTGGGCTCTGGGGCCGTGGGTGGATTGCCCCGACGGGAAGTACAGTACAAAGCGCATGCATCATAACTATCCGGGCACGAACAGATCGGAAAAATGCGAGGTAGGCAAGACCGTTACCCATGAGTTCAAAATAAAAATTCCGAAGCCTTTCACCGAAACCGCAAAGGGCGTCAAGGTCGGCGACGGGATGATGTTCATGATTTTTTTCAAGGGAGCCGACGGCAAGAACTGGCCCTGGAGCGTACGCGGCGGCAATGTGAAACAATTCCTGGCCAAGGATTATACTTTCCGTCTTGATTCTCCGGTTCCGGGCAATCTGTTTTCATACGCCGAACCGGTGGTGATGGAGATGGTGCTTGGCCCCGGCGCGGTGGCGGGTGAGGCGAAGAGCGCGAATTATAATGTATACAATATAAGCGGCGCCAAGGTCGCTTCCGGTTCCGCCCAGTTCACAGTCAAGGGTGCGGCGCAGAGGGTTCCCCTGAAAATCGAAACCGCCGCGCGCGGCACCATGCGTATCGAGGTCGATGTTGAGGGTTGGGGGATGAAGGAAAGCACCTTCGCCCGCATTCCCGATCTCATGACGCTTATCGGCAATGACCGCACCTGCTTCGGCGCGCAGCTTATTGACGGAAACGAAGAGGCGGTCAAGTCTGCGCGCAGGCTCGGGCTGACCATATGCAGGGTCTGGCTGGGCTGGAATACGCTGGAGCCGAAGAAAGACATGTGGCGCGGGATCGACAGGAAGGTGAAGAACCTGCGCATGCTCAAGGAAAACGGCATAGATCCGTGGCTCCTTTTTGACGGGCCTCCCGCGTGGGCGGTTGATAATCCGAAATCCTGGGGCACCCACTTTGCTCCCTTCCCCTTCCGCGACGCTGATGTTGCTTCGGTGATTACAAAGCTCAGCAACGAATGCAAGGACAACATCATCGGTTATGAGTGGCTCAATGAAATTGTTCCCGGCAAGGACTGCGCGGATCCGGTTGCCGATTACCTGCGCTTCTGCAAGGTCGCGACCAATGCGGCGAAAGCGGTCAACCCTTCGTATATAACCACCCTCGCGGGCGGGCTCTGGCCGAGGACTTTCCGTAAATCCCTTCTTGCGGCCGGCGTGGGCAAGCATGTCGACGTCTTGCCGGTACACTACTCCAGCTTCGGCGGGGTGGAGGAGGCAAAGGGCGATCTCGCCGCCGTGGGCGCGGAGAAGGTGGTTGTGTGGGACAACGAAACCGCGCGCGGCTGGTCGACGTGGGAGATGCCTCTGGCGGAAGCGCTCAAAAATACGACGCAGAGCAACTGGGTTCTCTCCCAGTGGCCGGGTGAGTTTCTCGCCGGTTCGAAGCGCATGGTATATTTCGGCGGCCAGCCTGATGCGGCGGGCAACTGGAGCTATATGTGGGGCGACATGAGCCCCCGCCCGATTGCGGCAACGCTCGGGGTTCTGGTGAGCAAGCTTTACAAGGCAAAGCCGCTTGGACAGTTCGCCGCGGGAAAGAGCGGCACGATTCTGCTCTTTGAAAACCGCGCCGGCCGCCCCCTCATGGTTGTCTCTTCCCTTGAAAAAGACGGCGAGAAGATCGGGCTTGAAGTGGGCGAAGGCGCCTTGACCGCGACTGACTATCAGGGCAACGAGAGCTCGATTGCGGTAACTGACGGAAAGGCCGAGCTTGCGGCCGGGGACTTGCGCTTCTTTGCCGAAGGTGGCGATCTTGATATTCTGAAAGCCAATGTGGTTCCGGAGATCATGGGCGGTTCGGGATTAGTGCCCCAGTTCTCCATGCTGAAAGAAACGGAGAACCAGCTGTTTGTCCGTCTCCACAACCTTTACGACAGGCAGATAAAATGCTCTCTCGGATTGAAGGCACCGGCGGAATGGAACCTGGCTTCTGCCACCGAAGCGAGCCTTGCCCCGGGGGAGAGCAAGATCGTTTCGCTCAGCATGGACCTCTCCAAAGCCGAGAGCAAACTGCATGAGCTTGCCGTGCTTGTTCGCTACGATTGGGATAAGCTGCCTGTCATCGAGAAAAAATTCAGCGTCAATGTTATCTCGCGCAGCATGGTTGGCAATCTCCTCAAGAACGGCGGCTTTGAGCTTGCGGGAGATAAGGCCGGGAGTTTTGCCGGGTGGTCGTCAAACAAGTTCGCGAAACGTATGGAATGGAAAAAGCCGGACGAGTTGGGCCATGACGGCGCGGTTCTGTGTTTTGAAAAGACAGGCAAGTCGTGGGCCAGCATCGGCCAGAAGATTGATCCGCTGCCGGGCGGGCAGGAGTATGTCTACAGCGCATGGTTCAAATCGAAGGACCTTGCCATCGGCAGTAATGTGGCCGAGAGTTTTTCCGACGGGAAGTCAAAGACCCTTTATCAGCCCCACGTATTCGTGACCTCGCCCACGCAGGAACATTGGGAACTCTTCACCGCGCGGTTGAAGATGCCGGACAACCTTGTCTCCGCGTCGTTCATTCCCGTGTGCAAGGGTGATGGCGTGGCTTATGTCGATAACGTCCGGGTTGCGTTGTACGAAGGCAGCGATTACATCGCCGAGGCGCATAAGGCAAAAGGCAAGATCATGGTCGACGGCGACCTTAACGATTTCGACAGGTCGTGCCCCATACCGCTTCTGGGCAAGAGCCAGCTTCGCGCAAAAGCCGGATACGAATGGAGCCCGGAAAATATCAGCGGCGTTGCATATCTCAACTGGGACGCGAGCAATCTCTATCTCGGTGTGGAAGTTATTGACGACAAACACAAGGCAGACCAGACCGAGGCGGGGTGTCTTGACGATGATTGCGTAATTCTCGCGCTTCATCCCGTCAACCGCCAACCGGGGCAGGACAGCAAGGCTTTCGAGCTCGCCTTCTCTTCCGTAAAACCTGGCGGCAGCGGCAGGCATACGATTTACCGTCCCGCCGAGCATAGCGGTGGCTTGAAGTCGGGCTCTCTCGCCAAGGATTCATCGACCTATGATATTGTAATCAAACGGACAGGAAACCGCACAGTATATGAAGTTGCCATGCCGTTGGCCGATCTCGGCGGAATCAAGTCGGCCTTCGGAACCAAGGTGGGCATGTCCTTGATGCTGAAGGACAACGACGGCGCGGGTAATGTGGCGTCGATGATATGGGGCGGAGGGTTGCTCCCGGCGTGGGCGCCAGGATCGTTTGGCGTGCTGACTTTTGTCGATAACGAATGAGGCATATGTTGCGTATTGAACCGGTGCGGAATATCATTATGTATACACCCGGAAAGTTTTATCTTGTGCATTACTGCTGCACCAATTTTGCATGAGGAGAGGGCGATGATTTTCTGCTGTAGCCAGAGGCCTGTCATTGGTGGTCGTCACGGACGCGGCGGGTTTACGCTTGTGGAGCTGCTGGTGGTTGTGGCGATTATCAGTATCCTGGCCGGCCTCTTGTTACCTGCGTTGCAGCAGGCAATGGATGCTGCCAGATCGGTTCAGTGTGCGAATAATATGAAGCAGTTTTATGTATCGACGGTTTCATTCGCCGACGATCATGATGATTATATGCCAGCGACGATTGTGGTGAAGAAACTGCCAGAATATACTGGCGAGTTATTCCCCGATATTTCCCATACCACGAAGGATAATATCGGGTGGTACTCTAGGAGTTCGAGCAATCTTTTCTGGCCATATATTGCGCCTCTGCGCAATTCTTACTGCCCCGCAAACCCGTACGTTTCGCGTTTTACAAATACGGCGATGGATCTTGGCTGGGAACATTGGAACGGGTACATGGTTCCGACCCTGCATTTCAGCGATAATAATTTTTTCAGCGCCGAGGTACATAACCGGAGAAGAAAATTTTTAAACCGACCCCATCCGCCCAAACTTTTCATGTATCTTGATACTGTGGTGTTGAATTTCAGCATGTCTTACCAACAGCAGTATTGCAGCATGTACCAGAATATAGGCTGGTACCATAGCGGCGACTCCGGATTCAATGCCAGCTATTTTGACGGCCATATCAAGTTTGTGCCTTTAGAGTTCAAGCCGTTTGACCGTTATGCTCCGCCTTTTGAGAAGGATAACTGGGAGTAGTATGGCTTGGCATTTTGCGGATGTATTTGCCGGTAGATTTGATTGCATGCATGAAAAACCGGGGTTATACTTTTAGTGGCAGACGTTTGTTGGCGAGGGGAATGATAATGAAGCCATATCGGGGGCAGGGAGCATGCGCACGCGCTTTCACTCTTGTCGAGCTTCTGGTGGTGGTGGCTATCATCAGCATTCTCGCCGGCTTGCTTCTTCCCGCGTTGCAGCATGCGATGGCGGCGGCGCAGACGATGGAATGCGCCAACAATGAACGGCAGCTCGGCCTGTGCGTATTTCTTTTCGTTGACGATCATGGTGGATATCTTCCCTGCGCCAATTACAGTGAAAATAAGGCATACCCTCACGGGGATGAGCTTTTCCCGCCGATGGACGCGGTGAGCGGGCAGATCCGGGGTTACGCCAATTCCCTTGCGGCGAATTCCTTCTGGTCGTATTTTGCGGAGGCCGACGGACCTTCGTGCCGTTCGCATCCGTCATATGCCACAACCCGCAGTGTTTTTCTCTCCAATCGTGACGGTGGGGGAGAATGGTGGAAGTTGGCTGGTAATTACGGTATAGCCGGAGCGCACTTTTCCTCATGGTATAAAAACCCGTACGTTGCCAGCGATATCAAGAGCCTTAAAATGCGTTTGGGCAAGAGACCTCATCCAAGCATATTGTTTATGGCAATCGAATCGCCGGAGCCGATAGGCGCTTCCCGGTTGCAGTTCCCAAATAAGGGTTATCCGTCCAGCTATTCCCGAATCGGCTTTTATCATCAGGGCGATACGGGATCTAACGGTCTGTACTTTGACGGGCATGTTTCGTTTGTGGCGCTGGATCACGAAATTCAATATGCGATAGATTACGAGAACAATTATATCGTGACCGGCGGGATGAAAAAGGAAAACTGGGATTAGTCGATCTGATGCTTGCCAAGGCTTTGGAAAAGTTGGGCGATGAAAATATACAGAAACTCCGGCTGTGCCAATAAGGCTTTCACTCTTGTCGAACTTCTGGTGGTGATAGCCATTATCAGCATTCTGGCTGCGCTCCTGTTGCCCGCCCTCAACAAGGCGATGACTGTGGTGCGCGCCACGGTGTGCCAGAATAATTTCCGGCAGATCGGCCAGTGCTTCCAGTTTTTCTGCGACGAAAACGAAGGGCACTATCCCATCGGCGGCAAGCGTAGCGCAACCGACAGCGTTGGCGTAAGCTGGACCGGCGTTCTCGGATATGCTTACGGGAACGATATCGATTATATTACGCGCTATCCTTACGTGACATGGCCAGAGGCTTCAGATCGTCTCAAGGCCGCGGCGCAGAAATCGACAAACCTGCACTGCTCTGAGTTGAGGCTGACGCCCGGGAATAACGCGACCCGCAGCCTGATCGCCAACATCCTTATCCAGAAAAATATGATAAGCATATATGATCCGAACGATCAGCGCGTCCCGTCATGGGCCTATGTCGATTCCTCCGTTCCGTACAAGCTTGGTGTGCGCCAGTCTTATTTCTCCGCGCCTTCTCGGACCATTCTTATGTTCGACGGCTGGATGGGGAACGATTACGCCCAGGGAGGGAAGGGCGCGCCGGACTTTTATGGGCTGCTTTATCGCTGGAATGGTGGAAGTTACCGCGCCGCCCTGCGCCATGATTTCAAGGCGAGTACGCTTTGGGTGGACGGGCACTGCGAACTCTCGCAGCCCGGGGATGACCTTTATCGTTTAGGGCGTTGATTGGGTGTTTTTTGTGGGAGTCTTGCGTAATGGCGGTTGGTGCGGTCAGGTTGATTTTCCGTAATTCTGACTAATCGCCAGCCATAACCGCCTTTATCACGTCTATATATTTACCCGCGATTATTTTTGCGTCGAACTCCCGCGCCCGGTTTCTTAATCTTTCCCGCTCCTCATCACTGACCGGGTTGGCAAGCTGGTCAATAATCGCTTTCGCCATTTCTTCCGCATCATCGACCGCCACCAGCGTCCCGTATTTTCCGTTATCGAGAATTTCCCGCGGCCCGCTCTGGCAATCGGTGGCGATTACCGGGCATCCGCACGCGAGGGCTTCGTTCATTGCATTCGGCCAGCCTTCCCAACGGCTTGCAAGCACAAACAGCTTGGCCTTCGAGAGCCACGCCGGAACGTTTTCCTGCCATCCGGAAAAGACCACGTTGGTGTCAATGTCGAGGGAGCGCGCCATGCTCTGGAGCTGCTCCCTATCTGGCCCGTCTCCAGCCAGTATTAGCTTGAGCTTGTGATTTTGATGGTGTACTTTTGTGAAAGCTTCAAGCAGAACATCCAGGCCTTTCTGGGGAAGTTTCAGTCGCCCGACATGGAGAATGAAATCAGATTCGCAATTCGCCGATGTTTTGGATTGCGCCTGAATTATTGTATCGTAAGGGATGGGATTGCCGATGGCAGTTATTTTGCCTGAGTTTATTCCGTATCCGGCTTCCAATGTTTTTCTGATTCCTTCACTCACGGTTATGATGTGTTCCGCCCGTGGGTAGAGTCTGCGGGAAGCGAAGACGATTGCCTTGCCTAATATTCCCTTGCCTGCGTATTGCCGATCCGGGTCGACCCGCTGGCTCAGGATTGTCTTCCGCCCGTGTTTTCCCGCCAGAATGCAGTTCAGGATATTCGCCTCTTCCATGAAACTTAGCACGGCATGGGGCTTGATCTTTTTAAGAAGGCCTCGGAGTTTTAAAAGATGCAGGGGCGCGCGCAGAAGGTGGCCTAGGCCGCTGATTTTTCCTGACAGGGTTTCTACTTTGATATTATCCGGGATCTCGTAGGCGCGATCGTTTTCGATCAGGATCAGGGTGAGGTCGAAGGCTTTGTGAAAATACGGGATCAGGATGGAGGCGACCCGTTCGGCACCCCCTCCGCCGAGGCTTGGCATGAGAAACACCAGCTTGCTTTTCATTTTTTATCCGTGGATGCCGAGGCCGGTCCAGCTTTCGGCACACTCCATCAGCCCTTCGTGCAGGGTGGGGTGGGCGTGGATGGTGTGGGCCAGCTGCTCGACGGTAAAGCCCGCTTCCATCGCCACCGCCGCTTCGCCGATAATGTCGCTGGCGTGGGGGCCGATTATGTGGACGCCGAGAATCTTCCCGCTCTCCTCCTCCGCCACGATCTTGAAGAAGCCGGCGGTCTCGCCCATGGCGTGAGCCTTGCCGAGAGCCTGAAAGGAGAATCTTGAGCTCTTGACCTTGAGTCCTTTTTCGACGGCTTGGGCTTCGGAAATTCCGACCTGCCCGATCTCGGGCTGAGTGAAGACGCACGAGGGGATGACCTCGAAGTTGGCTTTGGCTTCCTTGTCGCAGGCGTGGGCGGCGGCGATAAGGCCCATCTTCGACGCCACGTGCGCGAGCTGCGCCTTGTCGGTCAGGTCGCCGATTGCGTATATGTTTGCGCACGAGGTCTGGCAGTTTTCATTTACCAGCACCGCCCCACGCTCGCTCAGGCTGATGCCCGCGTTCTCGAGGCCGAGTCCGTCGGTGCACCTCTCGCGTCCGATCGAGACAAGAACCTTCTCGGCTTCGACCTCCTTGCCGTTGTCCAGCAAGACCTTGACCTTGCCGGGTTCGAGCACCTCCACCGATTCGACCTTGACTCCGAGATGGAGCCCCATCTTCGCTTTCTTGAATACCTTGCGCATCTCTTTTGAAATATCTTCGTCCGAGAGGGGAAGGAGGTTCTGCATCATCTCCACCACCGTAACCTCGACACCGAGGCCGTTCAGGATGGTGGCCATCTCGCAGCCGATGTAACCCCCGCCGATAAGGCAGACGCTTCGGGGCAATTTTTCCAATGTGAGGAAGTAGTCGCTGTCCACCACATTCTCCGCGTCCATGGGAAAGAATCTGGGGCGCAGCGGCTTTGTGCCGGCGGCGAGGATTATCTTGTCCGCCGTGATTTCGGATTCGGCCTCGCCTTTAACCGAGACGGTGTTCGCGTCTTTGAGGCAGCCTTCACCGTTAATGACGGTGACGCCGTTTTTCTTCATGAGCGCCGCGATTCCCTTGCGAAGATTTTCCACAACCTTGTCCTTGCGGCCGTATATGCCTCCGAGGTCGAAGGAGGGGGGCTCGCAGGATATTCCGTAGTCGGCGGCGCTGCGGATCATTTTCAGGACGTGGATGCTTTCGAGGAGCGCCTTCGAGGGGATGCAGCCCCGGTTGAGGCAGGTGCCGCCGAGCTCCGACCTCTCGATGAGGGCGACCTTGGCCCCGTATTGGGAAGCCCTGACAGCAGCCACGTATCCGCCCGGTCCGGCGCCGATAATTGCAATATCATAATCGCTCAAGCTCTTCTCCCAGCAAGGCAAGGGCGCGCAGGCGCCATATAAAAGGATGACGGTAAAGGATAGGGAGGGGGCGGGCTGTGTCAAGTGTAAGAATCGGTAACAAGGAAAGGATTGCTTTTTTTTCGGTGCTGGTATAAATTAATTCAGGTGCTTTTCCCCATACAGGAGAGAGATTGAAAATGGCAGAAGCCGATCATTGGGTCATGATTGACAGATTGCTTGAGCTTGCGCTGGATGAAGACGTTGGAAGCGGCGACGTTACCACCAACTCCCTCGTCCCCGAGGACGAGATAGCATATGGGCATTTTGTTACCCGGCAGGCCGGAGTGCTGGCCGGGATGGAGGTGGTGGAGCGGCTATTCTCAAAGCTTGACGACCGGGTGAGGATAACCCGTATCGCGCGCGAAGGCGACCGCGTGGCCGCGGGCCAGAAACTTGCGCGGATCGAAGGCCCTGCCCGCGCCGTATTGACCGGCGAGAGGGTTGCTCTAAATCTTCTGCAGCATATGTGCGGCGTTGCGAGCCTTACGCGCACTTACGTCGATACGATTGAGGGAACCGGGGCGAAGGTGTATGACACCCGCAAGACCATGCCCGGCATGAGGGCGATCGACAAACTCGCGGTCTACCTCGGCGGCGGCGAGAACCACCGCCACGGCCTCTTTGACATGATCCTCATCAAGGATAACCATATCAAGCTCTCCGGGCCCAATTGCCCACAGGGTTCGGTCGCCTGCGCCGTAGGCATGGCCCGCGACAAATCGCGGCTGCCGGTGATGCTGGAGGTGGATAACCTGGAGCAGCTCAAAGAGGCTTTCGAGATGGAGCCGGATATGGTGCTGCTTGATAATATGGACGCGGACACTTTGGTCGAAGCGGTTCGTCTGGCCAATACCATACCCGCCCAGCACGGTCTGCGCAGGCCGATACTCGAAGCTTCGGGCGGGGTGAATCTCAAAACGATCAGGGCGATCGCCCAGTCGGGCGTGGACAGGATCTCGGTGGGAGCCATTACGCACAGCGCAACGGCTCTCGATATCGGGCTCGATTTCGATTAGCCTGGTTACGCTTGCGTTATTTTGCCGCCAATTGCGGGTAGGGTGAGGGGCGAGGGTGAAGATACGGCACAGACTATATCTGATGGTCTTGGGCAGCACACTTGTCCTTGCCGCCGCTGTTCTCGTTACCGGGGCGGTCTCCATAAACAGCATTCTCTACCGCATCAAATATGATATTCTCACCGACAAACTCGCCCAGGTTATGGATTACATCGCCGTGCGCGGCAGTCTTGTGGATGAGGAAAGCCATCCAGCCCAGGTCGAGGAAATCAAGAAGCGGGTTCTCGACCATATCGCCAGCCACGGATATCTGGAAAATTCCGGTTTTGCCATCATCGACGAGCATGGCAGCGTGCTGTTATCCAACGAAGAAAACCGGGGCGAGCTTTCCACCGCCTACCAGAAAGTGCTGGGCGCCAGCCATCCTTCCGGCAGCATAAATTACTCTGTCGCTGGCAGCGAACGGGTTCTCCTCTACGGTAAAACCATCTGGGGGTGGACCATAATGCTCTCCGCAACGGAAGAGGAATTGCATTCGGAGCAGAAAGAGTATCTGTTTAACGTGTTGACCATTTTTCTTATCGTCTTCGCGTTTGTGGTCATCTTCCTGTATTCCGTTTCGCACGGCATTGATACCAGAATGGAGGAGACCCTGGAGCTCTTCCGCAGGGTCGGCGACGGTGATTTTTCCGTAAGGTTTGCATCCTCCGATCCAGCCAGCGAGATGGTTCTCATCAATAACAGTATCAATAGCATGGTTGAAGAGCTTGAGCGGCGAAAGAAGCAGGGTGACGAGACCCACGAACGCCTTGTGCGGATGCAATCTGAGCTCGAGCTGATGGTCGAAGAGCGCACCCGCCAGCTTCAGGAAGCTAACCGCCAGCTCAGTCAGGAAATTGTCGACAGGGAGAAGGCTGAGAGTGAACTTCGGGACCAGCGTTCATTCCAGGCTGTTCTTGCGACAATCCGCGCCGTCAGTATTGAGGGGAGCGAGGAGGAACTCTGGAGCGCTTTCCTCAACAGCCTTGTGGTCAGCTATCGCCTTTGCATGGCCTGGTTCGGTTCCTATAAGGGCGGGATTGTACGCCCCGCATATTGGGCCGGAAGGACCGACAAATACCTCGCCGAGTTGGAAATCAAGGTGGAGGAGCCCGACACCCCCGACAACCGTTGCGCTATGTGCCTCGCCATTCTGGAAAACCGGCCTTTCGGTTATCAGGATCTTGCCAACGACGAAGGCTATGGCAAATGGCGGGATTATGCTCTTAAGATGAATTATCGCTCCTGCCTGGCCATCCCCCTTACCGTAGGCAATGAGATTGAAGGCGGGGTCATGGTTTATTCCAAGAATCCCGCTGCCTTTGCTAACGAGAGGATCTTCCTGCTTGAGATGCTCGTTTACGAGGTCGGCAACAGGATTCTCGAAAGTCGGCGGCACCAGCTCGCGGAAGAGGCCCTTATCCGTACGGAGAGGATGGCCGCCGTGGGCACCCTTGCCGGAGGCGTGGCCCACGAGTTCAATAACCTTAACGTGGGGATTCTGGGTTTTGCCGAGCTCTCCCTGCTACGCGAGGATCTTGACGAAGACCTCAGGCACGCCCTCGAGCATATCCGCCGCGCCGCTATCAGGGCGCGCGACATAACCGGCAGCCTCCTAACCTTCAGCGGGCGGCGAAAGGCGACCATTAGTTCGGCCAACCTTGTGGATGTGGTTCGCGAGTCGCTCTCGCTCATCAATCGTGAACTCGACAACGAACAGATCGATCTCGAACTGAGGCTCCGCGCCGTACCCGATACGATTATGGACCCGAGCCAGATAAGCCAGGTTATACTCAACCTTCTGATCAATGCCCGGCACGCCCTTCTCGAAAAGACGGATAAGCGCATTACTATCGAAACCGACGCCGATAGCTCGTCCGTGTGGGTCGAGGTCAGCGATAACGGCTGCGGTATCCCGCCCGATGATCTCGGCAAGATTTTCACCCCCTTCTATTCAACCAAGGGGGAGCACTCCAGAGGAAAGACGCCGCAGTCCAAGGTAAAAGGCACCGGGCTTGGCCTCAGTATCAGCCATACAATTATCGAGAACCATAACGGAAAAATCGAAGCCGAGAGCGTGGAGGGAGAGGGCACAAGCTTCCGGGTATCCCTTCCCCTCATGGAAGGCGCAAGGAGCGCTCCGGAAAAAAGCCCGGAAGTAAAGACGGCCGAACCGGTCAAGGGCGCCAATATCGTTGTCATCGACGACGAACCCGACACGCGCGACCTTCTGCGTATAATGCTGGGTCGGCAGAATTACAATGTCTTCGATACTGACAGCGGCCACGAGGCGTTAAGCTATATCAAGAACAGGAACGGCGAGGTCGACCTCGTGATCGTCGATGTACAGATGGCGGCCATGACGGGGCACGAGTTTGTCGCGGCTTTGCAGGAGGTTGATTCTATCGACCTTCCGCAGATTATAGTCATTACAGGGCGGCCCATGAGTGGGGAAAAAGACGAGATCCACGGCAAGGATGTCTTCGACATTATCATGAAACCCTTCGAGATTGAAGCCCTGAGCAGACAGATACGCGCCGCCATCATCAAGCGGAAAGAACTTATGAATGCTTTATAAGAATATCGCAACCGGCGTCTAATGAAACGGCGGGCTGTCGTCTTCTGTAGTTGCAATTAAATGTTTATTTATTAAGATGGTTGGCTGTGACGCCTATACATGCTTACGAGCGTATACGAACAGAATATTACAAGCACGAAAGGGAGAGGGGAATGGCAAAAATCCTTATTACTTATTATACCCGCAGCGGGAACACCGAGAAGATGGCCAACTTTATCGCCGAGGGCGTTGTCCGGGGCGGGGCCGAGGCCGAGGTCAGGCCTGTTGGCGAGGTAAACCCCGCCGAGCTTCTGGCCTATCAGGGATATATTGTCGGCTCGCCGGTTTATTACGGCCTCATGGCCGCTCCGATCAAGGAACTTTTCGACGAGTCCGTAACCCTCCACGGCAGGCTAGCGGGTAAGGTTGGCGCCGCTTTCGCCAGCTCGGCCAACATTGGCGGCGGCAACGAAACCACCTGCCTCTCCATTCTGCAGATGATGCTTGTCCACGGCATGCTCGCCGTCGGTTCTTCCCAGGGCGACCACTACGGCCCCTGCAGCATCGGCTCCCCCGACAGCCGCGTAGAACAGCAGTGCAAAGCCCACGGCGAACGCGTAGCCAAGGCAGCCCTCGCGCTGGAGGCGTGCGAGTAACTGTTTGCTGATGTATGTGAGTAAGCCCAAAAGCTTATATCGAAAGGCGCAGGGCTATGGAAATGGATGATGAATCCATGCAGAATGAGGAAGAAGTCCAGCGCGTTACAGCTGATCTTGCTAGTGGTAAATATAGGAAAAATGGAATTGTTGGGGTAATTGATGCTCTAGGTGTTTCAAGTATGAGCTTGGTTGAGTCTGAACGTTTCGCCGCATTTAATATCTTGGGGAAATTGCTTGCCGATAAATTATATAATAAATCACGTGAATCGTTCGAGTTGCATTACGGTGTTATAGCAAGCCCTAAAATTACAGGTTTTCAGGATACTATTGTTTATGAGTGGGAAGTTCCTGAAAAAAACGCAGAGTTGGTGGCGGTTGCGGCATATTATTTATCTTTAGTATTTACCTCGTCGTTGTCTGCTCAGGTATTGTATAGCGGTGCTGTTAGTTATGGCGAGTATGTTTATTATGAAAACCATATATTAGGCCCAGCTTTTTGCGACGCTTACAGGTTAAGTAATAATGCTAATTGGGGCGGTGTTTTTATAACACCAGCAGCGAAAAAATATGCGACAGAAGAGAATGAACTTCTAGTTAATTATAGAATTCCACAAACAACAGCAAAGCGGAAAGAAAATAAGTTGGGCGTATTGCCATGCCCTTGTTGGCCAAGAGAATTTTGCAATACATTCCCCGGAATTTCTTCTGATCCTACCAATAAAGAGAAAGCCAAGGCAGTGTTCCGTGAATGCTTGAATAGGTTTGATTATATGAGCAAAGATCAACGGGTGCAGGCGAAGTATAAAAATACAGCCGAGTTTTTTAATTGGTATGTTGATAATCATGATATGAATATACCGCGTGTTTGATTTGTCTTGAATGCTAAAGCGAAAAGGGTACGGAATGACCGTGCCCTTTCTTTATGCAGATTTTTCCGGGTGCGGTCGGCCTATTCCACCGTCACGCTCTTCGCCAGATTCTTGGGTTTGTCCACGTCGCAGCCGCGGGCTTCGGCGATGTAGTATGAGAGAAGCTGGAGCGGGACGGCGCAGCAGATGGAGTTCATGATGCCGCTCTCGGCGCGGACGTAGATCACGTCGTCGGCGAGGTTGTGGATCTCGTGGTCGTTGTGGCTTGCGAGGGCGATCACCTTGCCGTGGCGCGCCTTGACCTCCTGAATATTCCCGAGCACCTTCTCGTAACGCCTTCCCTTGAGGGCGATGACGACTGAGGGCATGTTTTCGTCGATCAGGGCGATGGGGCCGTGCTTCATCTCCGCCGCAGGCAGACCCTCCGCGTGGATGTAGCTGAGCTCCTTGA
>JAFGWW010000089.1 GCA_016936955.1 Planctomycetota bacterium
CCCCTGCGTAGCGCAGGACGCCGAGAACGGCGAGGTGCTCATGGTGGCGTACATGAACAAGGACAGCCTCAAGGATACGGTGGAAAAAGGCCTTGCGAGCTACTGGTCCCGCAGCCGCCAGAAATACTGGGTAAAGGGTGAGAGCTCTGGCCACACGCAGGAAGTTATCGAGATCCGCACCGACTGCGACAAGGACACCATCCTTCTCAAGTGCAAGCAGAACGTCGCCGCCTGCCACGTGGGCTACCGCAGCTGCTTCTTCCGCGTCCTCGACCAGAAAGAGGGCAAGTGGAACGACACGGGCGAAAAGATCTTCGATCCGGACAATGTCTACGACAAGTAGAATTTTTAATGGAGCATACGATGAACTTCTTCGATTACCGGGACGGCCAGCTTTTCTGCGAAGGCGTATCTGTCGACGCTATCGCTGATGAAGCGGGTACCCCGCTTTACATCTACAGCAAGGCGCACCTGCTTGAACGCTACAACGCCATCGCCGATGCATTCAAGGATGTGGACACCACAATCTGCTTCTCGGTAAAGAGCTGCTCCTCCCTCGGCATTCTCAAGGTGCTCAAGGACGCGGGCAGTTCCTTCGACGTCGTAAGCGGCGGCGAGCTCTTCCGCGTCATCAAGGCTGGTGGCGACGCGTCGAAGGTTGTCTATGCCGGTGTAGGCAAGACGGACAAGGAAATCCGCTACGCCCTCGAACAGGGAATCCTCATGTTCAACGTGGAGAGCCACGCAGAGCTTGAGACCATCGACCGCATCGCGGGCGAGATGGGCAAGGTCGCTCCCGTGGCCCTGCGCCTCAACCCCGACGTCGACCCCAAGACCCACATGCACACCACCACCGGAAAGCTCGAGAACAAATTCGGCCTCGACTTCCAGCACGCTGGTGAAATTGTGGACAACCTCGGCAAGACGCCTAACATTCTCCTGCGCGGGATTCACCTCCATATCGGCAGCCCTGTAAACTCGGTCGAGCCTTACGGCGAAGCGATTGACAAGGCCCTCGGCTTTATCGAAGAACACAAGGACGGCTGCGCGTCGGTGGAATATCTCAACACCGGCGGTGGCTTCGGCCTCTTCTACAGCAAGGAGAACGTTCCCGCTTTCGCCGAATACGCGAAGGTCATCACAGAGCGCGCCAAGAAGGCGGGCAAGAAGCTCATCATCGAGCCGGGACGTTCAATCGTGGGTAACGCGGGCATCATGCTTGCCACCGTGCAGTATGTGAAGTTTAACGGACTCAAAAATTTCGTCATCACCGACTCCGGGATGAACGATCTGATCCGCCCCGCCCTTTACGATTCTTACCATCACATCTGGCCCACCCGGACAAGCACCCCCGCGCTCCCCGGCGCGTCGGTTGAGGGAGTGAGTACGGTAAAGTCCGATGTCGTGGGGCCCATCTGCGAATCCGGCGACTTTTTCGCCAAGGACAGGCTGCTGCCCGACGTAAGCAAAGGCGAACGCCTCGCCATCTTCTCGGCTGGTGCCTACGGCTTCACCATGTCCAGCACATACAACACCCGCCCCCGCGCGGCCGAGGTTCTGGTTGACGGGGAGGAGTGGAAAATTATCCGTAAGCGCGAACAGTGGGAAGACCTCGTCGCGCTGGAATCGGCTGAGTAAACCTTTTTACGGAGAAAGAACATGAACGTACTCGTTGCAGGCGGCGCAGGATATGTAGGTAGCCACGCAGTCGCGGCGCTTCAGGAATCTGGACACACGCCCATCGTACTCGACACCCTTGAACTCGGCCACCGCGAAGCGTGCCGCGATGCCGAGCTTGTTGTGGGCGACACCGCCGATTACGACCTTGTGACGCACGTGCTCAAAGAATTCGAGATCGACACGGTCATGCACTTCGCGGCCTATTCCCGCGTTGGCGAGAGCATGGAGGAGCCGCTCAAGTATTACATCAACAACGTCGTCGGCACCCTCAAGCTTATCCAGGCCATGATGGACACCGGCGTCAAGCGCTTCATCTTCAGCTCCACCGCCGCCACCTACGGCGAGCCGGAAAAGATGCCGATCGAGGAGTCGATTACCAAGTGCCCCATCAACGTATACGGCCACAGCAAGCTAGAAGTCGAGGAAGCCTGCCAGTGGCTCTCGAAGACCAGCGATTTCAAATATGTCGCCTTCCGTTACTTCAATGCCTGCGGCGCCCATAAGTCCGGGGAGGTCGGCGAGGACCACGAGGTGGAGACCCACCTGATCCCGCTTATCCTTCAGGTTCCAATGGGCAAGCGCGAGGCGATCTCGATCTTCGGAACCGATTACGACACCCCCGACGGCACCTGCATCAGGGACTATATCCACGTCTCCGACCTTGCCGACGCGCACGTACGCGGCATCGACTATCTCGTCAAGGGTGGAGAGTCTGGCGCCATGAACCTCGGCACCGGCAGCGGCTACTCCGTACGCCAGATTATCGACGCGGCACGCAAGGTTACCGGGCAGGAGATCAAGGCGGTCGAAGCTCCGCGCCGTGCAGGCGACCCCTCCGAACTCGTTGCCCGCGCCGACAAGGCCAACAACGCCCTGGGCTGGAAACCGGTTCAGAGCGACCTAGAAACCATCATCGGCTCCGCATGGCTGTGGCACAAAAACCACCCCAACGGCTACGCATCCTGAACTCAAAAGGCTAACGAATAAGCCCCTCCTGCGAGGGGCTTTTTTATTTGGCCGTATTTAATTATGCGCCAAACGCTACGCGCATTTTTCTTCAAGCTTACGGATACAGGCGCCCATAAGTTCCGAGTCGATCTCGTTAACCTCAACCCGCCCGCCGATTCCTTTCGGCAGGGTGACGGTAAGCTTGCCGCCGAGATGCTCCTGAAATTTCTTCAAACCATCAAATGCAGCATAACGCCCGCCCACTATTTTTCCGAGCAGATTGTGCCATAGCGCAAACCCGCAATTTGAAAGCGCCTTAAATATACGATCGCACTCTTCATTCGTTATGAGCCCGCACCCTTCGGCGTAGAGCGAGTCGAGGGCGATCCCAAGGGCGACCCCTTCCCCGTGGGAAACCTCTCCGCCAGATTCGCTCTCGATCCAGTGGGCCGACCAGTGGCCAAAATCCAGAGGGCGGGCGGATCCGAACTCGAAGGGGTCACCGCTGCCGCCGGTGTGTTCCACATGAATGCGCGCGCATTCGCGGACGAGTTTCTCCATACCCTCACGGCCGCGCGCGGCGATTGCGCTTGCGTTCTTCTCGATGAATTTGAAAAATGCAACATCCTTGATTACCGCGACCTTGACCGCCTCGGCCACGCCGTTGCGCCAATGGCGATCATCGAGGGTGTCGAGAAAATCAAGGTCGTTTATCACCGCGTAAGGCGGGGCGAAGGTGCCGAAGAAATTTTTCTGCCCGAAAGCGTTCACCCCGTTCTTCACCCCGATCCCTGCGTCGTTCTGGGCAAGGACTGTCGACGGCATCCTGACCAGCCTGA
>JAFGWW010000011.1 GCA_016936955.1 Planctomycetota bacterium
CAAGATGGACAACGGCATCTTCTTCACCATGGAATATGCCCACCAGTGGTATGATGGCGATGTCAACACCGTCGGTGGCGCCCGCGTTGCTGACAGCGACTACGACCGCGAAGCTGACATGATCGGTTTCCGCACCGGTTTTGATTTTTAGGAATAACAAAACGCGTTAATAAAAAAGCCCCTGCCTACAGGCGGGGGCTTTTGTTTTGGACGGTTCTGTTGTTACCATCCACACCTCATCAGGTCGATTTCGCCTTCGGTGAGGTCGTAGGCTGCGGGGTAGATCATCGAGTAGTCGTCGATAAAGGCCACCCCGTCGCTGGTGCTGTTTACGATGCTGTTGCTGATGCGCCTGCAGTTGAGCTTCTCGTAGAATTCCGGAACCGCTGTCTGGAAGAGGCAGACGGCGAATTCGCCCGAGTTGACGCGTTTGAATGCGTCCAGCGCCAGGGCTTTTCCGTAGCCCTTTCCCCGTTCGCTTTCGCGGCAGCACACCCCGGCGATTGCGAGCACTTCGAGGTCTTCCCCACCTGCCTTCAGCGTCACTCCGAAGGAGGATGCGACAGCGGCGAGGTTTCCGTCGGATTCGATATAATGGAGCAACCAGCGCCTGCAGCTGCTGTTGTCGGTGCCGGTAGCGAGCTCCATCTCCAGCTCGATTCTCACTCCGTGGGCGGGTTCTGAATCGGGCCATGTCGCTTCCCACAATTCGATAATGGGCTCCCAGTCGCTCTTGGAGAGTTCCCTTGCAAGCCTTCTCTTTACCTGTGTTTCCGGTATGGTGGTAATGTTGAACCGTTTTGACGGTTGTTGAGGTGGGAATTTTTGATAGACAATCCCCACTTCCCACTCGCTTCTGGCGAGTGTTCTTGTAAACCTTGTTTTTACCTGCATGTTTAATCCTATGTAAATGTTGTCGCTCTTTTTTTTGAGGATAAGCCGCCGAATGGCGTTTAAAACTCCTCATGAAAAGGATTAATGACCTTTGGATGCCCCCTCGCGGGGAGCTAAGGCAAAGGCAAACAAGAGTTCAATTGTGGGTGTCTTTGGTGGTGTCCTTTCTATGAAAGAGTAATTAATCTGTTCTACTGGCAAATCTCTTGGCAGGCGGAGCGGACGGCTTCGACAAAGGCTTTCATCTTGCCGTGATCCTTGATCCCCCTGCTTTTTTCAATGCCGCCGGAAACGTCCACCATCCATGGCCGCGCGGCGCGTATGGCGTCGCCCACGTTGTCCGGGTCCAGCCCTCCGGCAAGAACGACCTTGCCGATCCTGCCAGCCTCAAGGGCGATACCCCAGTCGAAAGTCTCGCCGGTGCCCCCCGGAACGCCGGGGACGTAGGCATCGAGAAGGAAACTTTGGAGGCCGAGGCTTCTTACCAGCCCGAGAGTCTCTTCGCCACGCACCCTGAAGGCGCGCATGATGTTAAGGCCGTCGAGGGCGCTCCAGAACTCCGGCTCCTCTTCGTGGCCGTGAATCTGCCAGAGGTCGACGGGGCATTTTTCCGCTAGTGCCGTCACCTCTTCCGTGGTTGCGGGCGCGATAACTCCGTGCACCGTAATGCTTGCCGGTACGAGGCGGCGGAGGTTTGCGCAGGCCTCGGCCGGGATCTGGCGCGGGCTCTTGGTCAATACAAAACCTATGGCGTCAACTCCAAGATCAACAGCGGTTTGCACATCGGCTTCCGTCTTGAGGCCGCAAAGTTTGATTTTACAACTGTAGCTCATTGCGTGCTGGTTCCGTTTAAAATAATCAACGCCAGCCTGTGAGGCATAATTTTTGTATGCGTTGGGTAATCTGCGGTGTGAGTCCCACATAGGATGTGTCGAGGCGGTGTCGGTTGCCTTTGCCGTTGCAGCTCAGGACCTTGAGGGCGAAGCGGTGGCTCAGGCTGAGATCCAGCTTGATAGCCATGGTATCGGACTCGAGGAATAATACCGAGTCCTGCCTTACCGGGAAAGACGATTCCAGCGCAATTCCCTTGGCGTCGATGTTAACAATGGTAAAGCCGGTCTTTGCCTTGAAGCTGACCGGTTTTCTTCTGGCGGCTTTCGCCTTGGCGTTTTCGTGGGTGCGCTCAAGGATGGCGTTTACCTTGAAGACAAGGGAGTCCTTATTGAGCGGTTTTTGGACGTAATCCACGGCGCCTGCCTTGAGGGCGCGTTCCACATCCTTGCGCGAGCTAAGAGCGGTAAGCATCAGGACAGGCGGGGGGGAGTCCTGCTTGCCGAGTTCATTGAGAACCTGCAGGCCGTCCATTACCGGCATCATCCAGTCGAGCACGACAAGCTCGATATCCTCGTGTTCGGCCATTATGGTAAGGGCCTCGGCGCCGTCGGACGAGGTAATTACCTCGCAATCCTCACGCGTGAGAATCGTGGCGACGAGGTTCCGTATAGACTCGTCATCGTCAACCACCAGGACTTTTGCCGTACGTTGCATAGTATGTTTACCCGAATATAACGATTACTGTAATATCGGAAGCTTATCACCAAGCCTTGGGCAGAGCAAGTAAATTAGCCCCAAAAGATAAGGGCGAGAAATCTTTTTACTGCCTCCGCGCACTCGCGAAGAGCGCCTCAAGCTCGGACCGTTTGACCGTTCCCGAGAGGAGCAGAAGGGCGGTATAAACGGCCAACCCGAGGGCGGCGGCGAGGCATGTTTTCATAACATCTTCTGGATTAAAGATTAGTGATGCGGCGCCGGCACCGGCCGCTCCCGCGACGATGACCCGTAGCATATCGACCACACCCACTGGCAGGCTATCCTCCCCGGCGGAGGCGGCGCGGTTGAGTACGGCGTATACAAAAAATGAAATCGCCGTGGCGATGGCCGCGCCATTGAGCCCGCCCCATTCCGACTGCTTTGGGATGAGGATCAGGTTGAGGCAGATGTTGACGGTAGCGACAGCCAGGGTTATGAGAGCCATGGTCCAAGTCTTTTCTCGCAGCACCAGAGGCCGGTCGGTTATCTGGCCGAGGCTGAGGAAAAAGTGCCCTGCAAGAACCGAGAACATGACCGGCATGGCTGTCCGATATTCCGCCCCCGAGACGAGGTCGATTAGCCTGCCCCCTATAATCGGTGAGGCGAACACGAAGGGCACCGTCGCGATAGCGAGGTATTTAACCGTCTGCCTTGTGAGATGGGCGCAGTCTTCTTTATGGCCGTTGTCCCACAGCTTGACGATGCGGGGCACATAGAAGACGAGGAAGGGGCTGGCCACCATGAAGGCGATTCCGCCGAGGCGGTAGTTGGCCGAATAGATCCCGATCTCGGTGGCGGAGTAGTCCGGCCGCAGCCATTCGAGAAGGTAGAGGTCGCCCACGTGGGCGATGGTCAAAAGCGCGGGGACGGGGATGAGGGGTGCCCCGTATCGGAGCATCTTCCCGATGCATTCGCGGTCTGGCTTCCAGCCGTAGTCGCGGATGAGGATGGTTATGAAAATTACGCCCGCGATTCCGGTTCCCGCCGTCCAGGTAAGGATCGGCATCCACTGGTTCGGACCGCAGTAATGCCAGAAAATAAAGGAGCCGCCCATGAGGGCCGCGAGCTGCAAGCCGAGAATAAGCGTGTGCGGGAGCGAGCGGTCAAGGTGGCGGAAAGATTGCCACGCCAGATGGAATAGTGACATGGCTATCATCATGATCCCGGCCGCGGGGAGTATAAACTCGCTGTACGGGCTGTCGGTCTTTATCTTGAGCAGGCTGTAAATGCTGTTGTTGAAGATGTAGAGTATGGCCGTGATCGCCAGTGTGGTTACGGTCAGGACGGCGGCGGCGCTCGATATCCACGCGCCCCTCTTCTCTTTTTCAACAGACGGGAGATAGCGTTCGAAGCCCTGCCAGATGCCGAGCCCGGCGATGGGGATCAGGAATTGCGAAAGGGCATGCAGCTTGCTCCACGTTCCGAACTCGGAAGGGGAGAGGGCGTGGGTGAAGATCGGCAGCAGGGCGATATTGCGGAGGTAGAAAAGACCCTGCAGGAAAACCGAGAAGATCACCAGTCTTATGTGGCGCCGATAGTCCATTTTTTGCCCGAACGTTTCAAGAACTCACTCGCCAGCCCGGAGGCAGAGGACGCGCCGGCTGGGTTCTGGGATGTGGTAGGTTACGCATCCCGCCGCACTTTCTTCCGTTACAGTTTCCATCCCGCTTTCACAGAAGGGGCACTCTTCGGGCGAGAGGTTTTCCTCGCGCCAGTCGCCAACCAGCAACTTCCGCTTGCGCCTGTCTTCCGGGTCAACCAGCGGGATTGCGCTGAGCAGTTTTTTCGTGTACGGGTGGAGCGGGTTGTCGAAGAGAGGGTCGCAGTCCGCTTCTTCCACGATGCGCCCCTTATACATTACCGCCACCCGGTG
>JAFGWW010000090.1 GCA_016936955.1 Planctomycetota bacterium
CGAAGAAGGAGGTAATGACGTCCTCGACGATCTGCTCCTGCCCGACAATTACCTTCTTGATCTCGGACATGATCTTTTCTTTACCCTCGCCGAGGCGGCGGATCGCGTCTTCGTTAAGGGTAACGGCTTGTTGGGTGCTCATGGTTTAACTATTCCTCCTGCGGTGCATCGTGCATTCGCGGCATTATTAAACGGTAGCGGCTGAGGGCAACGGCGTTTCCTTCAGCAGGCGCTCGATCAGATCATCCACGCTGACGCGGTCAACTTCGGCTCGGAAGGAGAGTCCGATGCGGTGGCGCAGAACGGGGTGGATAACGTTTGCGATGTCCTCCATCGTAACCGTGTCGCGCCCATCCTGTGCCGCGCTGGACTTGGCGGCGAGGGAGATGTTCTGGCTCGCGCGAAGCCCCGCACCCCAGACCACATACTCCTTGACGAAGTCCTTGGCACCCTCTTCGGTGGGACGGCTGTTGGCGACGATGTCGACGATATAGGCTCCGAGTTCAGGCGGAAGCTTTACCGCGCGGACGGTCTTGGAGAAGTCGATAAGATCCTCGCCCTTAATGACCATGGAAAGCTCGCTCTGCTCGGCCCCGGTCGAGCGTTTGACCACCTCCATCTCTTCTTCCTCGGCGAGATAGTCCATGCGGATACTGAACATGAAGCGGTCCTGCTGCGCCTCGGGAAGAGGATAGGTGCCTTCCTGCTCCATCGATACCTGCGTGGCGAGAACGAAGAAAGGTTTCGGCAGCGGGTGGGTCTGGCCGCCGAGGGTGACCTGCTTCTCCTGCATGACCTCGAGGAGGGCGGCCTGCGTCTTGGGCGGAGTACGGTTGATTTCGTCCGCCATGAGAACATTGGTGAAGACCGGGCCGCGGACAAACTTCGATACGCGGTGGCCCGTGTCGTCCTCTTCGAGAATCTCGGTACCGCTGATATCCGCCGGCATCAGGTCGGGGGTGAACTGGATTCGCTTGAAATCAAGTTCCATAACCTTGGCGAGAGACGCCACGAGAACGGTCTTTGCCGAGGCGAGAGGCCCCTGGATCATACAGTGACCACCGGCAAACATGGCGGTAATCAAATGGCGCATCGGAACTTCCTGACCGACAATACCTTTTTTCAGTTCCGCAATAACCGCGTCGCGGGCTTGCTGAATTCTGGTAAGACGGTCTGGGGATGCGGCGTTGGCCGAATCGGACATGCGACAACTCCTTCGAGACAGGACAAACGAAGCCTAAATCAATCTCCCGCGCATTAAACCTTCAATTAATGAACAGGAATCATATAAAAAAACCGGAGTCGGAGGCTGTTTTTTTAAGGCGCTTAAAACAAATCGTTAAAATTCGATAAGTGACTGACAGCACAAAGATTCCGTGTATTTTCATTATCATAACGGGTACTGCGGAATTAAGTGACAGAAAAAAATATGATTATACGGTTTTTACAACAAAGGCCGTCCGGATCGGACAGCCTCAAGCCTGAACAGCATTAATATAATAAGGATGCATCCAACACATCATTAACTGGAGCCGAAAGCCCCGCCGATTTCGTATTCGGGGAGCAGGGAGCGCACCTTCTCCAACAGATCATTGACATCGAAAGGCTTTCTGAGAATATCGTCTGCCCCGGTGCGGAGCGCTTCCTGCAGCATATCCTCCCCCATACCGGAAATAACCAGCACCTTTACCCCCTGAATCACCTCGGTCGCGCGCACCTGAGCAAGGGTCTCAATCCCACTCATCCCCGGCATCCTCAGGTCAAGCGTAATAAGGTCGGGCTTGATAGAGCAGGCGAGAATACCAGCCTCAAAACCGCTACGTGCATGATGGGTCTCAAACCCGGCCGACTGCAGAATCCGCCTGATAACAGCCGCCACATCCCGCTCGTCCTCCACAACAAGGGCAACCGGGGCGCGCCTGTACTTCAACTCCTCCGGCACCTCGATATTATTTTTGCGGCAGAAAGCGATAAAATCGGAGATAAGAATCCTGTGCCTGCCGCCTTCCCCGAACTGACTCGCCCGGAGAAGACCCTTCTTTATCCAGCGATTTACTGAAGAGATATTCACTTTGCAGAGTTTTGAAACATCACCGGTTGAAAGGGATTGATTATTCATCTAATGTATTCTCCATTATGTCATATCTGCGCAATCTTCGCATACCTCGCATTCTTCTCGCCGACCCCAAAGATAGCACACCATCAACTTTTGTCAAAAGATTTATTCGTGCAAATCAGGAAAAGTTTAAATAAGATTCATTCTTGCTGATTGTCAAAGAGGCAGGCTGCCGAGCCCCACTGCGGATCCACCAGTTCGCCGATGGGGGTTGCGGCGGCGTGGCAATCGACAAAGCCTGTGTGGCATTTATCACCGTGCCTTGCCAACGGGCGGACATTCTGCTCCCAACCCATGGCGTCGACACCTGTTTTCGGGGCAAGATTGCCCCAGTCGTAGCCATAGGTAACGGGGGCGAAACTTGAGGCCTTGCTGCTGGTGTTGTCATAAAAATTGAAGGCTACGTAGGGTTTCCAGCCTTTAGAGCCATCTTCCTCCCACTCGGCGGCAGTTTTCGTTACGCTTGCGTCACTCACCCACCCCGATTCGCAGATCATGACCGTCTCGGAAGGCTTGACGATAACCGAGATTGCACGTGGGCGCTTTTCGCCGGGGGTAAGGAGAAAGCCTCCGCCAAAGTGTGCGTTTGCCCCGAGGGGATACCACCACGACGCCCCGGCCAACGGGTTCATGCCGAAGCCATACGCATTATCAGATTCATTCGCCTGCACTGGACACTTGAAAATACCGGTCTCGCCATCGGCGTAGGGAACGAGTTTTTCCACCCACGTCACGCCGTTCTCGTCCTGCACCTTGGGCAGCTCAAACCCGCCCTGCCCCATATTGCCTTTTACAGGAGAATCGTTGACGCACTGCATCCAAACTTTCATGGTCTGCGAGAGGTTGCTCAGACACTTGGTGCCCCGCGCTGAACCAAAAGCCGAGGAGAGGGCGCTCATGAGCAAGGCGGCAAGGATGGCGATTACGCCGATAACCACCAGCAACTCGACAAGGGTGAAGGCTTTGTTCTCTGTTTTCACTCGTTCTCCATGAAAAGATTTATTCGGAAAGTTTCCATATCTTCGGCGCGGTGAAGGTCTTTACATTCCCGGTCGCGAAAAGATGATTGTTCAACCCACCGGGATTGTCAATTCCTTTCTTGCCGTGGCGCCAGCTGTTGGCGCTTTTGGCCAGCACCGGATTCTGGCATGCGGCGAGAGACTCGAACTGCCACCCCTCCGCCCCGCGCTTCTTCTCCCGCTCGACCATCGGATACCACCCCGGCGCAAGCCCGCCCCAAGCGTAAGACACATCGTACGGGTTTGTTGTGTTATAGAAGTAAGGTCCCACGTCCGGCCAATAGGCGCTCGTCCCCTGATCGGTGCAGTGAAGAACCTCCACCGCCCCCGCATACTCGGCAAGCAGACGCGGCAGGCGCGGGGTTTTCGTCTTTGGCGTTATTACCATGGGGCCGATTGTTATGCCGGAAAAATACTGGCCATCATAATCCGAATGCTCCCAGATATCTTTCCAGTTACAGGCGTCGCTGAAACCGTCGGGCGGGAGGGCGGACGGGAATTTACGGTATTCGTTTTTGTAGCCAAGAAATCCCTGATAGACCTGATGAAGGCGGTTGGCACACTGGGTCAGGGTTGAGGCGTCCTGCGCACCGATTACGGCGCGGACGAGGAAGGTGGTGAGCAAGACCACGATAAGGCAGACCACAAGCAACTCGACGAGAGTAAAACCACAGGCAGGAGAAACGGGAGACAATTGAAGCGCCCGCGCATTGGCCGTTGCGCCAATGGCGAAGTTACGGTGTTTGCGGTTCTTCCTTGCTGCCCGTGTCATGTTGCCCGTCTTTGAAAGGAACCTCGAAGTCGGCCCTGTTCAGTAATTTCTCGATGTATTCTTCAGCCTCATCCGCCGACCTGAAAACCCTGCCGAGCAGATTGAAGGTTTCTCCATTGATCTTGAAACGTATGCCGTAGAGACGGTCGATTGCGGGGAGTACCGCCCCCCTCTCAAACGGCACGACGACCCGGTTCATCTTGTCATCTGCGGGAATATCAACCCGCGCCGCCTTCGCCTCAAGCTCCCGGCCGGGAGCAATCCCCGCGCCGTTGAAGGTGAAGAGCCTGCACTCCGAAAGATCAACCGAAAATTCAGGATTACCAATACCGTTGCGGAAAAAGAGCTCCGCGTCGACCACCTCGCTTTCTCCACTGTCGCTGGAGACCCGGGCAATAACATGGCAATTATTCCAGACCGTATGCCCCGTCCAGATCATCACCTCAGGCTTTTTGCCAAGCCAGCCGGGGGCAAAAAGATAAAACGCCCCCAGGCAGAGAAAAAGGCCGAAGACCCCGAGAGGAAACCAGGGAAATCTGGCGTTCGCCCTTTTCCCGTCAATTTCCGGTGCAGCGCTATTTACTGTATTTACAGTCAAATCTTCACCATCCCGGCCTTGATCTAAAGTATCAGATTAAGGCATATTGTCAATCAGCCAATTACACAACACGCATTACTATACCTGCAATGGAATAAGTTCATTGTAGAGACTAATGTATCCATCTACCATGCTCGATTCACAGAACTCATTATTGACACGAAGTTTACCACTCGCTCCATACTCATCTGCCATATCCACACTACAGAGCAAATTTTCCAGCGCTTTTCGCAAAGATTCCACATCCCCCGGCTCGACAATTATTCCGGTCTCTCCGTCCACATTAACGTATGGAACGCCCGAGGGGAGGTTGGTCGAGATTACGGGCCGCCCCGCCGCCATGGCTTCGAGCTGAACCATGCCAAAAGCCTCGCTCCGCGCAACCGAGGGCAAAACAAGAGCCCGGGTCTGGCGGTAAAGACAATGCAGGTCTTCAGACGATACCTCATCGCAGAAATTCACCCGCCCCCCATCGTCCCCCTCACCCATGAGACAAAGGCTGCGGGCAAGCGCTTCCAACTCTGCCCTTAAGGGCCCGGTTCCGACAACCGCCAGCCTTGCCCCGTCAATCGCCGCCAAAGCCTTGAGCAGCACATCGACACCTTTATAATATACAAGCCTGCCCACGAAGAGAAAAAAAGGTTTACCTTGCCACTCTTCGGGAAGAACTGACGCTACATGCCCGCCGTCTTCCGCAAAAGGCGCCGGGTCGATGCCAAAATGGATTACCCTGCATTTATCCCTGAAATTGGAGAGAAGAGAGGAGAATTCCGCATGCCTCGGCGTGGGAATGGTAATCGCCGCGGCCTTTTGATAAAATTTCCCCTGCACGAAATTGGCCGGAGCCGCGAAAAGGCGCTGCCGGATAATGTCGCTGTGGTGAAGTCCGAGCCACGCGCCTTTCGGCTTCGCACGCAAGCAATGCCATGCGGCGAGCGGGTTGGGAAAGTGAAGGTGAACAATGTCGCCGTCCCATGCGCGTAGAAACCCGTCAACCCCACGGCAGATCGGCTGGGAGAAGAGCAACCTTCTGCGGGCAAGGCGAACCACCCGCACCCCGTCGAGCACCTCCTCGACATGACGGTCGCAATCATTTGAAACAAGGGCCGTAACCTCCACGCCACGCTCGGCAAGGCCACGACAGATAGAGGCCATGACGGTTTCAACCCCTCCACGGTAAGGAGGATAATATTTACCGTAATGGAGAACCTTCATAAACGCTTACCTCTAAATCCCTTAGAGTAGAGAGGATAAATCCCGAAGCCGCACTTTACCCATAACCATGAGAAATGTCAACGACTTAACCGGATAGAGCGTTTTTTAACTCACTAAAAAGCAAAGCGTAAAACATCAAAATCAAGAGGCCCCAACAGATTTTTCAACTTTTTTCGTGGTTTTTTGGGGGGCTAAATATGGGGTTTAAAATTTCCGATAGAAGTTGAAGATACCCGGTATTATTCGACGTTTCTGAGAGAACTGTGGGTTTTCCGTTAGCGCACTATCACCATATCTAGTGTGGCGCGATCCAAGGCACCCGATATGGCCGATTTTTTTAACTTGACCATAAGGCGGCAATTCCATAAAGTTGGCTTTGTAAGACAACGAGTTTAAGTGACTCTCGGGAACACAAATCTAACCAATCTTGAAGATAAAAACAACTTTAACCGTTCTTTTCGCGAGAATTTCTCTAAAAGAGCGGCAAGGGTATTTTTGTGTATTTCGGGGGAAAACAGGGGGAGGCCCATAAAGGGCCAGATATAAAAAAGGGAGAGACGAACAATGACCATACGCGTATATTCAAAACCCGGTTGCGGCAAGTGTGAAGCCGCCAAAAGCAAGCTCAAGATGATGGGTTTTGGCTACGAGGAACATAATCTTCAGTATCATGTTGAACATCATGACGGCTGGCGCGAGGACAATTCTGTCAGCGTCATGGCCGCCCACACCCTGCTTGACACCATGCCTCTCATCGAGGTTGGAGAAGAATACCACGACTACTCCAGCGCCATGCGCAAACTCAAGAAAATGAAGAAGATGCAAAAAGAGGAAGAGGTAGCCGTCGCCAACTAGGCGAAGGCTTCTCTTTTTTGGGGGGGAGACAGGGGGGAGCAAGTTCCTCGGTCCACTCGGGACGTCGTTTTTATACGGATCATATAAACGGACCGAACTTGCAATATACGTCGTCTTCTGAAGCACCCGCGCGCCCTCAGAAGCGACGTAACCGGCCATGGGGCAACCTGTGGCCGGTTATTTTTTTGCCCGACTATTTCCGGCAAATGCCTTCCTGCCGGAATAAAATTTCAAAAAGCCAAACCCAAAAAGCGCCCCACGCGTCTATAATGAAACCAGACGGAGGGGAGACATGTCCAGACGCAGTACTTTTCACAGAACGGCGGTTATTTTACCTGCCCTGATCATTGCGTGTACGCTCAACCTTGCAGGCGGGGAAAAGTACTCATCCTGCGAAATCGAGAAGGTTCCGCACGTGCGGCAGCTTCCCGACTTCTGCGGCGAAGCGTGCATCGAGATGTGGCTGCGCCACCTCGGCCACAAAACCGACCAGAAGCAGATTTTCAATCTCTCCGGCGTGGCTCCGGAACTCGCCCGCGGCATGGTTACCAAAGAGATGCTCGCCACCCTCGGCAAACTCGGTTTCACCAAGGTAAACGGCGGGGCGTGGATCGACGCGAGAAAAGCTGAAAAAGAACTCGAACAGAACTGGGCCCTGCTCCACGCCGACCTGCAGAAAAATATCCCGTCCATCATCTGCATGCATTACTCCGAGAGGGAAAACTCGCCTGAGCACTTCCGCCTGATCCTCGGTTACGACAGCGACAAGGACGAGGTTATCTACAATGAGCCGGCGGAAGATAAGGGGGAGTACCGGCGGATGAAGCGGGAGAAGCTTATGCGTCTCTGGCCGCTCAAGTACAATAAAGATAAATGGCTGCTGGTACGGATGCGCCTTGAGGGGAAGAAGCTGGACCTCCCCAAAGCGCAGGGCGGATACACCCCGGCCGATTACTCCCAGAAAATGATGGCCATAAAGGACAGGATTCCCAAAGGCTTCGCCGTCGTTATCCAACCGCCCTTCATCGTGATCGGGGACGAGAGCGAGAAGAAGGTGCAGGCCCGGGCGGAGCGGACGGTAAAATGGTGCTGCGAGGGCTTAAAAAAGCTCTACTTCAGCAAAGACCCGCCCGAGATATATTCGGTCTGGCTTTTCAGGAACAAGGACAGCTATGAAAAATACACCAAGCTGATCTTCGGCAGCGTCCCAGACACGCCCTACGGGTATTTCTCCTCAACCGAAGGGGCGCTGGTGATGAACATCGGCACGGGGGGCGGCACCCTCTGCCATGAGATTGTCCACAGCTTTGTTGCCTCGAACTTTCCCGAATGCCCGAGCTGGTTCAACGAAGGCATGGGAAGCCTTTACGAGCAATGCGGCTCCCGCGAGGGCAAAATGGTCGGCTTTACCAACTGGCGTCTCGCGGGGTTGCAGGAAGCGATCAAGGCGGGGAAGGTTCCGGAATTTTCCGAACTATGCGGCACCACCACCCGCGAATTCTACAATCTTGACCGGGGCACCAATTACGCCCAGTCGCGTTATCTCTGTTATTACCTGCAGGAGAAGTGCCTGCTCGTTAAGTATTACGAGGAATTCAAAAAGAACGTGAAGGATGACCCCTCGGGCTATAAAACCCTGCAATCCCTGCTCGGCGAGAAAGATATGAAGGCATTCAAAAAAGACTGGGAGAAATGGGTGCTGAAACTGCGATTTCCGGAGGATGACGAGTAGGCTGGCAAACTCAGAACTTTCCCGCCAGTTCAGAAACTTTATTCATAATGATATCGGCGCTGACCGACTTGGGGAGGAAGTGGAAGTTTTCGTCAAGGTGGGTAAGCTTGTTCTCTTCCTCAAGAGAGCAGGTGGCGCCGCTGAGGAAACAGACGGGAGCTTTCTCCCCGCTTGAGCGCAGGTGCATGGCGATCTGCGGGCCGTTGGGCTTGGTCTTGAGAAAGATATCGAGAAGAAAGAGGTCGACATCGCCCAGCACGTCGAGAGGGCCGAGTTCTTTCCAGCTTATGGCTGTAGTGACGTTATATTTCTGCCCTTCGAGCAGCTTGCGCAGCATATGCAGAAAATCCGTGTCGTCATCGATAATAACGACATGCTTGGGTGAGAATACGTTTGAAAGCCAGTTGAGTACCATTACCTGTTGCTCCACCTGATCGGATTACAGATTATGTATCTATAATTACATATCGTCATTCAGGGGCAGATACTTCGCTTTGAAAAGCAATTAAACAAATAATAACGATCAGGAATGCAGCTTTGGCGGAACCAGCCAGCAGAGCATTCCCCCGCCCCGGCCCGGACGTTCAAGCTCGAATCTGGCGACCGAGGCTTTTTTCATCTCAAAGCAGTAAGACGACTCCATGGCTGTGATGTCGGAACAGAGGCGGCTCAGGTCCGGCTCGTGGCCCACTATCATGACACACGCGCCTGCGTCGCATTCGTGAAGCATGGCGTAAACATCGTCCGGTTGCATGCCGCAGGCGAGGCGCTCGTCCACCTCAACCCCCTTTTCCGGCTTGAGCAATGCAGCGGCGAGGTCGGCGGTCTGCCGGGCGCGCACCAGCGGACTGGTTATGATACGGTCCGGCCAGACTCCGAGGGCGGCGAGGAACTTGCCGATTCTGGCCGACTGCTTCTCGCCTTTCAACGTAAGCTTTCTATCGAAATCGGGGCGGGTTTCGTGCTCTGCATCGGCGTGGCGCACAACGATCAGATCCATCATCAACTCCCGTAAACTGGCTTTTCATACAAAACGAATAGATACCTGACATTTACCTGCATCATCAGTCTCGTAAAAACACGGCCTTACGTCAACTGAAAGAGAGTGATTCTTTTTCATTGCATAAATCAGTGAAATACATTTATGATTACCCTCAGTGCGGACGGTAGATAATTAACGATGAAGACAGGCCACTGGCACGGCAGTTGCCGAATTTAGTGCTGTTGTCGTAAATGTGTCTCAGAATCGTATCATAAATGCGTCGAGATGCATAGCAACCCGTGCAACCATACACATTTAACTACGGGATATTTCAGCGTGAAAAAGTATATCCAATACCAGAAGCCGATGGCGGTTGTACTTACCGCCCTCATTCTCCCCTGCCTCATGGCCATCAACAATTTTGGCTGGCGGGCTTTGGCGGTGGTGGCGTTGTGTAACGCCTGCACGTTTATCGGCGAATATCTTTTTGTCAGGAAACAGGGCAAGCCGGTGACGATGGCGGCGTTTGTTACGGGGACGCTGCTTGCTCTTGTAATGCCCCCCAACATTCCCTTCTGGATGGCGGCTTTCGGATCATTCTTCGCCATAATTTTCGGCAAGATGGTATTCGGCGGTTTCGGCAAAAATATTTTCAACCCTGCCATGGTAGGGCGTTGTTTTCTTTATATCGCCTTCCCCTCGGCCATGGCTTCCACATGGTTCTCCCCCATTCAGGGCGAGGCTGGCGGCTTCACCCGCTGGCAGGCGCAGAAAGAGACCGAGCCGGTGGTCGAGGTTACGGTCGACCCGGAAGCGAAGATTGACGGCGTAACCGGCGCGACAACCCTGGCGGCGGTAAAGAAAATAAACCAGGCATCGGTCAAGGCCAACAAGGTTCTCGCCCAAACCGGTGAGGATACGCCCGAGGTGGCCAACGAAAAGCGGCAGGCGGAGAAAACGCTGAGCGGCGCGGAGAAAGCAATTTCAGAACTTGACTACACCCGCATGTTTATCGGGCGCGAAGCGGGAAGTATGGGTGAGACTAGCGTGCTCGCCATTCTCGTGGGCCTCGCTTATATGCTATATAAAAAGGCGGCGAAGTGGCAACTCGTGGTAGGCCCGGCTATTGGCATGATCGCCTGCACGGCGCTGCTCAAATATTTCGGCATTATCGCAATACCCCTCGGC
>JAFGWW010000012.1 GCA_016936955.1 Planctomycetota bacterium
AGCTTTTGCGAAGTCTTTCCTTACCGGATTGAAAACCAAGGCAACCGGGAATACGAATGAGCAATTGTTCCAATAACGAAAAGCTGGACCGCGAACGCTGGGAGCGCGAGGGAAGCAGTGGGCGCCCGCCGTGGCTCAAGGTTCGCATCCCGGTCAATCAGGACCGCAAGGTCAACGCATGCCTGAGCGACCTCGCCCTAGGCACGGTCTGCCAGAGCGCGCGGTGCCCCAACCAGCTTGAATGCTATAACAAGGGAAGAGCGACTTTTCTGCTCATGGGGCCAAGCTGCACCCGTAACTGTGCCTACTGCGCCGTAAGCCATGAGAAACCAGCTCCCCTCGACAAGGACGAACCCCGGCGCGTGGCAGAGGCGGTTGAGCGCCTGCAGCTTCGCCATGCGGTTATCACCTCCGTCACCCGTGACGACCTCATCGACGGCGGGGCAGAACACTTTGCCGAGACTGTCCGCCTTGTGCGCGCGAAATGCCCATCCACGACCATTGAGATTCTTGTTCCCGATTTCGGAGGCGACGAAGAGGCGTGGGCCATCGCCGCCGACAGCGAGCCGGACGTGTTCAACCACAATATCGAAACCGTGCCGCGACTCTTCGGCAAGGTTCGCCCCGGCGCGGATTATGACATGAGCCTCGCCCTTCTTGATTTCGTAAACGAACGCAAGCCGAAACTCGCAACCAAGAGCGGCCTTATGGTCGGCTTGGGCGAGGAGATTTCCGAAGTGGTCGAGGTTGGCGAAGACCTTCGCGGCGTGGGGGTGAACATGATTACGGTGGGCCAGTACCTCTGCCCCGAGAACAGCAAGAATATTCCCGTGGCGAGATATGTTACGCCCGAGGAATTTGACGGACTGCGCGACGAGCTTTTTGGTATCGGTTTCGAGTTTGTGGCGTGCGCGCCTTTTGTGCGCTCGAGCTACAACGCCGAGGAAGCGCTTGAAGCGATGGAAAATAGCGATTGAATGGAGACGGACTTTGCCCGGTAAATTCATAGTATTCGAAGGCCCTGACGGCTGCGGCAAGAGCACCATGGTGGAAGCCGCGCGGAGGCATTTCAAGGTCAAGGGAGTCGCGGCCACTTTCGTGCAAGACCCTGGCGGCACCGACATCGGCCAGCAGATCAGGAAGATCCTTCTCGACAAGCACAATGACGCCATGTGCCCCATGACCGAGCTCATGCTTTATGTTGCGAGCAGGGCGCAGCTTGTTGCGGAAATTATCCGCCCCGCTCTTGAGAGGGGCGAGGTTGTTGTCTCCGACCGCTTCACCGCCTCCACCCTCGCCTATCAGGGCGTGGCGGGTAGCGTTCCCGAAGACAAGCTGAAGGAGATGGTTAAATTCAGCGCCGACGGGCTTGAGCCCGACCATGTAATCCTTCTCGACGTGCCGGCCGAAATCGGCCTCGAACGCGTCGGCAGCAGCAAGGACAGGATGGAGCTTAAAGGGCTGGTCTTTTTCGAGGAGGTGCGCCAGCGTTATCTCGGTTTTGCCGACGGCATGCCGGAAGATAAGGTATCGGTTCTCGACGCTTCGCGCTCAGTGCTTGAGGTGCAGAGAGAGATGCTCGACATTCTCGACGATGTAACTGCGTAATTTTATCCAGACAGAATCAAGGATTCGCCGGTAATAATAAATGTTTGAAAAGATACTCGGACAGGAAGAAGCGGTGAGGGAATTGCGGGAAGAGATGTCCCGCAACAGGCTCAACCACGCCTACCTTTTCGAGGGGCCAGAAGGGGTGGGGCGCTGTACTCTCGCCCGCGCCTTCGCGGCGGTCATGCTTTACGGCGAAAGCGCGACAACCGATCCGGACAACCACCCGGACTATCTCGAGCTTCCTCGCGACGCCACCAGCCTGCGCATCAGGCGTTTTGTAGAGCGCGAGGGAAGCAGCAGCGAAACTATCGAGCATACTCCGGTAATGCCCTTCCTCCAGCTCAGGCCGGTTGTGGGAGAACGGCGAATCTGCCTCATCCCCGATGCGGAGCGGATGGAAATCTCGGCGGCGAATACCTTCCTCAAAACTCTGGAGGAACCGCCCGGAAAGTCGATGATTCTGCTCACCACCTCGGCGCGGGACAGGATGCTCCCCACCATCGTGAGCCGGTGCAGAAGGGTTCGTGTCTGCCCCCTGCCGGAGAATGTTATTGCTGACGAACTTGTCAGGCGCGGCCTTGCGGACGAAACGCACGCGCGCGACCTGGCACTTATATCGGAAGGTTCTCTCGGAACGGCAATCCAGTTCGCCTCCGGGGAGATTATCGAACACTGGAACTGGATCGGGGAGGCCATGTCACGCCTGACCCCGGCGGGAGCGGTAAGTCTTGCGCAGGGGATGATCCAGCGCGCTGCCTCGGCCGGATCGAACGGCCTCGAGAAGCGTCGCGCGGCCGGGCATCTTCTCGACCTTATCGCCCTGCATGTGCGCAAGCGCCTGCGGGAGGGGACAGACCCCCGCGCCGCGGCGAAGGCGCTCTCGGTTTTGTGGCGGGCGGGGGAGCAGCTCTCCGCGAACGTACGGATGGAGCTTGTGCTTAATTCCGCCGCCCTGGATACGATCGCTGTCCTGCGCGCCTCGGCCTGAGCGCTGCGCGGAGAGGATCGGCAGAAGAAAGTGTGATTGTTAAAATGGCAGATTTCAAGGCAACTAACCCCGCGAGGGGGTGGAGGTAGAATGGCGAAGTTTATTGTGGCCGTACGTTACGGCCTGATGTGCACCATCGAGAATTTCCAGACCGATATCGAAGGGCTCAAGGTCAACGACACGGTTATCATAAAGACCGAGCGCGGTATCGAGTGGGGCGAGATTTCCGCACCGCCCGAGAGCCTCGACCGCGAGATCAAGGGCCTTGGCGAAGTCTCCCGCCACGCGAGCGAGAGCGATATCGGCATTATCCAGCATATACAGGAATCGAAGGAACCGGAAGAGCTCGACTACTGCAAGCAGAAGATCAGGGAGCGCAACCTCCCCATGAAACTCGTGGGCGTTGAACACCTCTTCTCCGGCGACAAGGTTATCTTCTTTTTCCTCGCCGACGGCCGGGTCGACTTCCGCGAGCTGGTAAAGGATCTGGCGCGCACTTACCGCACGCGTATCGAGATGCGGCAGATCGGCGTGCGCGACGAGGCGCGGATGCTTGCCGATTATGAACACTGCGGGCGCGAACTCTGCTGCCGTACCTTCCTGCGCAATCTTGAGCCTGTCACCATGCGCATGGCCAAGGTGCAGAAGACAACCCTCGACCCAAGCAAGATCAGCGGCCACTGCGGGAGGCTTATGTGCTGCCTCCGCTTCGAGGACGTGGTCTACACCGACCTGCGCAAGGAGCTTCCCAAAAAGGGCAAACTCGTCAGAACGCCGCAGTTCAGGGGTGAGGTAATCTCCCACGACGTTCTCAAGCAGCTTGTTCTGCTCAAGCTTGACGACGGCGGGCGGGAGTGGATCCACATTTCCGAGATTACCGAGATTCTCAACAAGGTCCAGAACCAGCAGCCACAGCAGCGGAGCAACGACGAGCGCAAGGGTAACCGCAACAAGCGCGACAACCGCCGCGAGAGGAACCAGAATCCTTCCTCCGAAGGCGGCGAGAACCGGAGTGCGCCGAAAGACGATAACGAATACCCCGATATGTCCGGGAATGATGACAGTGAATAGCCACATTGAAAGAATCAAGCATATAGCCAAGGCCGACGGCCGCTACTCGCCAGACGCCTTCCTCTTCGTCTCTGATGGAATTCAGCAGACGGTGAAGTGGCTACGCGCAGGAGAGATCAAACCCGAGGACGTCGGCCCCGGCCGCGGCGAGGGGGAGGAATTCCACGTTAGCGGGCAGGAGTTGCTGGTTGGATTGCGGAGAATCGCGAAAGAACGCTGGGGCATGATGGCCAAACGCGTCCTTAACGGCTGGGGCATAAAGAGCACCGAGGATTTCGGTGAGATCGTTTTCATCATGGTCGAGGACCCAGAACTCCAGTGGCGCAAGCGAGAATGCGACACCCGCGATGATTTCGCAGGCGGCTTTGATTTCGAAACCGCTTTTGATGGGTGGGATTAAAAATAGCGAATGGTCGCGTAATGGCAAAGTGCTATAAGTTCTGGCTGATTGTCGCTCCGATAATTACTGCGGTAATATTTTATTCGATGACCGCCCTTGCTCTTGGAGGTGACGGGCCTGAAGAAGAACTTGTTCTGAAGCCTCATCCTTGCTGGGGGTGGAGGTTTTGTCTCTGTGAAGAAGATTTATGGGATGTAAAAAATCCCGGCGTGGAAAAACCGTTGTGGCTTGGCGAAGACAGGAAAATTCTATATCGCACATGCACGGAAATCGGATTACCGCCTTGGGTTGATGTTTATACCCTTGGCTTGCGAATGAGCGCGGGATATGGGCTGGTTATTTTCTGCTTTGCTTTCAGGCAGACACTGAAAAAATGAGTTGCGAATAAAAGAGGTTAAACCGATGAGCGATTATTTTTCATTTATAATTCCGGGTAAGCTCGGCGGTATGCCGAGGCCGGGATCATATCGCAGGCTCGGTCGCGACCTTGAGGATCTCAAGAAGGAAAACGTGGGAGCAATCGTAAGCCTGACCCACTCGGCACCCAACCCGGAAGCGATAAGCAAGGCGGGCTTTGAGCATCTGCATCTTCCGGTCATGGACTTTACCCCGCCCACGCAGAAACAGATAGACGAGTTTGTTGAATTTGCCGACCGCGTTATCGCCTCCGGCAAGGGGGTGGCGGTTCACTGTACGGCCGGGCTTGGCAGAACCGGCACCATGCTCGCTTGTTATCTCGTCCATCTTGGCGAGGGGGCGCGGGAGGCGATCGGCTCGGTGCGCAGCATCCGCCCCGGCTCGATCGAGACTATGGACCAGGAAGACGCGATTCACGAATACGAAAAAAGACACAATGGTTCCGCGAAGGAATAGTTGTTCATAAGGAGAATAAATGCCCGAACTTGGGGGGGAACTCGACTTTTCCACTCTGGCTATTGCCCATAAGATCCTGACCCGCGAACAGGTGGAGCAGGCGGAGGCGATACTGGAGCAGGAGGCGCTCAAGGGTAAGGACCCGCGCCAGATCGAGGACGTGCTGCTTGAGCGCGGCCTGATCAAGGCCGAAGAGGTATGGGCCGTTTACAAGGCCCGCGAACGCCTCATGCGCGACGCCAAAACCATCGGCCGCAGGATCGGCGGTTACGAAATCCTCGGCAAGGTCGGCGAGGGTGGGCTGGGCGTTGTGTATAAAGCCAGACAGCTCAGCATGGGGCGTACAGTTGCCCTTAAAGTGCTACACGAAAAATGGGTGGGCGACGACGAGTTCCGCAAACGCTTCCTCGTCGAGGCACGTCTCGTGGGCCGCCTCAGCCACCAGAACCTGATTCAGGTTTTCGATGTGGGCCGCTATAAAGACACCCTATTCTACTCGATGGAATTTATCGACGGCGAGACTGTCGAAGACGTTCTCGACCGCGACGGGGCGATGGATGTGAAGGTTGCGCTTCATATTATGTTCCAAGTCGCCCGCGCGCTCCAGTATCTGGGTAACAAGAAAATCGTCCACCGCGACGTCAAGCCCGGCAACATCATGATGACCAAGGACTCGATCGCCAAGCTCGGCGATTTCGGTTTCGTCAAGTCCTCCCTCGAATCGGTTCTCTCTTCGGAGGGCGAGGTTCTGGGCACGCCGGACTATATCTCGCCCGAGGCGGCGATGGGGGAGAAGGAGCTCGACTTCCGCAGCGACCTTTACTCTCTTGGCGCGAGCTTTTACCACATGCTCACCGGCAACCCGCCCTTCGGCGGCAGCGGCTCGGACGTAATGGAAGCCCACATCAAGGACCAGATCCCAGCTATCGAATCGATCATGCCCAACCTTCCCGCGCGGGCCATCGAGATCGTCAACACGCTGATGGAAAAAAATCCGAGCGACAGATACCAGTCGTTCAAGGATCTTTTCGAGGATCTCGAACTCCTGCGTCTTGAGGTCGACCCGGAGAAGGTGGAGGAGAAACCGAACTCATCCGTCATGCGCGTCCTCGCACGCGGCGGCGGCAAGGTGGACCAGCTTCTCAACCGCGAGAAGGACCTGACCAAGCTTGTGCGGATTCTCGTTTACGCGATCATAGCCGAGTCGGCCCTTCTTGCCGTGGCTATCGGCATACTTCTTCATCTTCTTCTTAAGTAATAGGAAGCGGATTTAATAAACAATTTCTGCGCCCCCATGGGGCCATTCAATCGTCAAGGGAGGGAAAAGGAAATGCAAAAACGTCTGTTCGCCATCATACTTGCGGCATTCCTTGCCGTCAGCTCGTTATCCGCCGCCAAGGCAGGAGACAGCGCGGCAAAAAAGAATGTTGAGCTTACCGGTGCTAGGCTTTTTGAAAAACTCGCGCGCCAGCTCAACAGCATTTTTCTTATCGAGCGCGTTGAGGCCATCAAGGGCCTCTCCGACCAGACCGACCAGGGGCTTATCGAAAGATACGAAGTGGTAAAGAAAATCTCGGACATAGCCAAAGACGAGAACAAGTTCGCCGTGGAACGGGTTGAGTCGCTTAAAGGTTTGCTCAGTCTTTATATCCGCGGCTTCGCTTCTGTCGATATTCTGAACATGCTTGAGAATATCATCTCCGACAGCAAAACAAACATTATGGTAAAAATTCAGGCTCTCGGCCTTCTCGGCCACATGGGCGACGAGGAAGGGCTCAAGTCGCTCGAAGCTTTCAAGACTCTGGAAAAGCTCTGGGAAAAAGGTGGTAAAAGCACCAGCCGCGAGCCAATCAAGGTTCTTGTCGCCATGATCGAGGCGATCGGCGGCTTTGTCCATGTCGAAAGAACCCCGGACCTTCTTCTGAGAGCTCTCAGGTCAAGCAAAGTAAAATCCATTCGCGTCGGCGCGCTCAGGGGCATGCAGAATTACCTTCTTGCCACCGGCAGCACCAACAATGATATGATGTCTGCCGCAGCAACCATTTTCATGGCCCGTTCGAGCAGCGATGAGCGCATTGAAGCTGTGAGGGTTATGGAACTGAGCGTAATCAATGGCGCAACCCCGCCGAAGGGTGCCATAAACGACAAACTGGTTGAACTGCTCAAGACCGGCGGCGACATCGAGGTGCAGGCCGCGGTCCGTCTTCTCGTCCGTACCAATGACACCAAAATCCACGAAGCCCTTCTCGACGTGGCATGGCCGAAGAAGGAACGCAACCTTGATTTCGAAACCTACAAGCTGATCAACAACAGCCTTGTGGAAATTATCCGCCAGCTCAAGGAGAAGCCCAACACCTCATCCTCGAAAGAGATGGCCGACAAGATTGCCATGCATTACTTCAAGCTTCTCGATCCGTCGAAGAATATTCCGGTGGTGCTCAAGAGCAGCGCGATCTACTCTCTCGGCGCATGGCCTATCGAATTCGACCGCACCAAGAACACCCAGATCCTGATTAAGCTGCTTGAGGTGGAGAAAGACCCCGAACTCTCCGAGCTTATCGAAGAGAGCCTTTCTTATCTGACCTTCAAGACCTTCCCGAGAATCACGAGCGAGACCGGCACGAAGATTCCGGATATCGCCAGGTGGAAAGCATTTTTCACCAAGATCGAGCCCTTCCTCGCGCCGAAAAAATCGCCCGGCGAATTTGACGAAGATAAGGAAGAAGCGAAGTAATTAAGAAAGCATCTATGGATTACGGCACCAAAAATGTTTTAACGTCGCGGGACGCGGAGAGGAAACCCTTTCCGCGTCCGCGCGCTTGGTTGTTCCTGCTTCTGGCTCTTGTTTTTTCCGGATGCCAGAGCGGTTCAGGCGCGAAGACCAACTGGTTTGATAAAGGAAGCTTCTCTTACCTTGAAGGGAACTACCGCGCGGCCGAGAAGGAGTTTTCGAAAGCCGCGGCTGCTTCAAGAGGCGAGGAAAAGTACAAGGCTATCTGTTGGCAAGGGCAGGCTAATCTTGAACTCGGCAACGTAAACGAGGCGCACAAGCTTTTCCGGCGCATCGATTCTCCCCGTTCTGCCGGACGCGAAATTTATGCCCGGGCAAGAACTGGCGAGGCGCAGGTACTCCGGAAGACCGGGCGCTACACCGAAGCCGAGACGATTTACCTTACCTTATCCCGTGAATATGCGGATGTAACTGACGAGACGGAGATGATTGCCGCAATCGTGGAATGTAAACTAGAAGCCGGCGATTACGAGGGCGCGGCGCTGATGGCGAAGAGCCTCTCGGCGAAATATCCGGACAGCGTTTACGCAAAACAGATCGCAGAGAATCCGGCTCTTGCGGCGAGGTATGTCGTGCAGGCTGGCGCTTTCTCTGATATGAGGAACGCAGAGGCGCTCAGGCGCAAAATGGCGGTTGCTGGTATCGAGACGTTTATAAAAAAGGAACTGCGCGGAAGGAATCTTACTTATATCGTCCAGGCGGGAGCCTTCAAGGATAAAAGCGCGGCCGAAACGCATGCGGCGGGGATAAAGCGCAAGGGATTCAGCGTAACTATTAAATAGGCACTCAAAAGGAAACCGGAAACATATAGCATGTCGAAGCAGAAAAAAACGCCGATGATGGAGCAGTACCACGCGATCAAGTCGCAACATACCGACAAGATCCTCTTCTTCCGCATGGGCGATTTTTACGAGATGTTTTTTGAGGACGCGAAGATCGTATCCCGCGAACTCGGCCTTACCCTAACCTCCCGCGACAAGGGCGAGAACCCCGTCCCCATGGCCGGCGCGCCCCACCATCAGGGCGACCGTTACATCAAGGAACTGATCGAGAAGGGTTACAAGGTTGCGGTCTGCGACCAGCTCGAAGACCCGGCGCAGGCGCAGGGGATTGTCAAGCGCGGCGTGACGCGTGTCGTCACCCCGGGCACGGTGCTTGAGGACAACTGCCTCAAGAGCCATTCGAATAATTTCCTCGCTGCCGTCACCTCCGACGGATCGAAGGCGGGGCTGGCTTATGTCGATATCTCGACCGGCGAGTTTTTCGTTTCCTATCTCGATTTTGAAACCCTCGGCGACGAACTCGAACGCCTCGCGCCTTCGGAGACTCTCGTTCCCGCCGCGCAGGCCCTGCCCGACAAGCCCCTTGCGAAAGCTTTGAGATTCAGGGCCGTCGGCGTCCTCACCGAGCGCGACGATTATCATTTTGATCCCGGCCATTCCGAACGCGTGATCAAGGAACATTTCGGCGTGCAGAATCTCTCCGGCTTCGGAATCGAGGATGCCCCCCACGCCACCGGCGCGGCGGGGGCGGTGCTCGAATATATTAATGAAACCCAGAAGACCAGCCTCGCCCATATCAGGCGCCTGCGTCTTATCAACCGCGGCGAGCACCTTATCCTCGACCGCACCACCCAGCGCAATCTGGAGCTTACCCACCCGCTCATGTCGGGCGGGAAATCGGCGACCCTCCTCTCCGTCATCGACCGGACAAAGACCGGCCCCGGCGGAAGGCTTATCAAAAGCTGGCTCCTGCGCCCTCTTACAAACCTTGAAATAATTCTTTCGCGCCAGGACGGCATCCGCGACTTTATGGAAGACCACATCCTGCGCGCCGAGCTTCGCGAACATCTCGCCGGTATCGCCGATATGGAACGCATCATGGCGCGCGTAATCACCAACCGCGCCAACCCGCGTGACCTTGCCGCCCTTGCCGCGAGTATCGGCCGCCTGCCCGGCATCTCGGCTCTGGCCGAGAGTTTGCGCGCGCCGATTCTGCAGAATCTGGTTGCCCAGGTTGACACTCTTGACGATCTCGGCGATTTGATCTCTGAATGTCTCGTAGATGAACCGCCCGTGCAGATCAAGGATGGCGGCATTATCCGCGACGGATACCATCCCGAACTCGACGAGCTTCGCTCCATCGCCTCCGGCGGCAAGGACTGGCTTGCCAATTTCCAGAAAGCCGAACAGGAACGCACCGGCATCCCCTCTCTCAAGATCGGCTTTAACAAAGTCTTCGGCTATTACATCGAGATCACCAAAGCGCACAAAGATAAAGCGCCCGCCGAATATGACCGCAAGCAGACGCTGGTAAACGCAGAACGTTTCATCACCCCGCAGCTTAAGGAATATGAGAGCAAGGTTCTCGGCGCGGAAGAGCGCATCTCGCGTATTGAGTATGAACTCTTTTCCGAGCTTCGCGAAAAGGTTGCCCTTAATGTGGAACGCGTCCAGACCGTTGCCCGCGCCCTTGCGGAGCTCGACGTTCTCGCTTCCCTTGCGGAAGTCGGCGCGACAAACAAGTATATCATCCCCGAGGTGCATGAAGGGATTCACACCGAGTTTATCGCGGGTCGCCACCCGGTTCTGGAAACCATGATTCCCGACGGCGAGTTTATTTCCAACGACACCATTTTCGATCCGGAAACCTGCAGGCTCATGATTATCACCGGGCCTAACATGGCGGGTAAGAGTACGTACATCCGCCAGGTCGCGCTCCTTACCATACTTGCCCAGATGGGCGCACCGGTTCCGGCGGAGAAGGCTATGGTCGGGGTTGCCGATCGCATCTTCACCCGCGTAGGTGCGGCGGATGACCTTTCGCGCGGGCAGTCGACATTCATGGTCGAGATGTCGGAGACTGCGAACATTCTTAACAACGCCACCGAGCGCAGCCTCGTTATTCTCGACGAGGTTGGCCGCGGTACCAGTACATTCGACGGCGTCTCCCTCGCGTGGTCGATTACGGAATTCCTCCATCACGATCTCAAGGCCCGTACCCTTTTCGCAACCCACTATCACGAACTGGCCGAGCTTGGCGTTATTCTCGACCGGGCCGAGAATTTCAATGTCGCCGTGCGCGACTGGGGCGGCGAGGTTATCTTCCTTCATAAAATCCAGCCCGGAAGCTGCGACCGTTCATATGGTATTCAGGTCGGCCGCCTTGCCGGGATTCCGCAGCCCGTGATCGAACGGGCGCAGGAGATGCTCAACGGTTTTGAGGCTCAGGCCGCCGAGCGCGATTATAATTATATCAATAACGCCGACGCCCTCCGCGCGGCCGCGCGTGACGTGCAGATGGATCTCTTCGCGCCCAAGCAGTATCAACTTGAAGAGATCGGCAAGGAACTGCAGGGGCTTGAGCTTGACAACATGACTCCCGTACAGGCTCACGAATTTTTACGCAACCTCGCAGAGAAGGCCAATCGCTGATGGATTTTGAAAACCTCCCCCTCACCGATCTGATCCGGCTGCGTCAGAACGGGGCAATGCCCCACATTGTCGATGTCGAGCTGGGTAACGTGAAGGAGTTGCGAAAATTCAACAGCGTTGAATGCCACCTCGTGCTTTATCCTTACTGCCGCGAGGTTTCATCTGATGATTTCACCTTCTCGCCTTATGAAGAATATGTGGCCGACGTGACCGCGCAGAACCGCTCGGCTTATATCAAACGGGGAATGATTCTCGATAAGCTTTTCGGAATTTTCTTGGGCATCGCCGTGGTAATGATCCATATCATCATCGGCAAAGAGCCGATCGCGCTCTTCGATGTTGAACCGCTAATCGCCATCTTCGGCGCTTACGTGATCGGCAAGGAGTTGTGGGAAGACTTGGACAGGCTTCTCATCAATGTCACAAAGAAATGGAAGCTCCGTTACACTGACGACTATTACTCTTATCAGCTCGAGAAGGGAACCACCCTCGCCCGTTACTCGACCTGGGCAAAAAAGAACCGTTACGGCAAGGCAACCATTCCTGCGGAGCGGATGGATTTTATCCGCCACAGTAATTCCGAAACGGTGCGCATGTGGTTCAGCGGCGACGATTTCTGGAGCTTTGAGGAGGATAGTCTGCATATTCTCTCAATTCACCTCGCTCCTGAAATTATGGATGAATTCAATAGCGCCGGGTTTATGCTCGGGATCAAGTTAAGCTTCAATCGGGCCACCCTTTTCTCGAGCCGGAGCACCGAGGTTTTTCAATCCATGAGTAGGAATGATTTGGGCTGCCTCGACGCCAAGGGCGATTGGATCGACAACGGAATTTTTTACCGCAAGACCTCTACTTTCGGCAGGATCAAACACTTTTACGACAGCGGGGTCAAACGGGATATTAAACTGATAGATAACATGAAAACGAATTGAGCGGATGAGAGTGCGTCTCATCTTGTCTTGAATTTTCTGCCATGTGTGACAACAACTTTTGCATAGGGATATCATATCTTGCCGGACATACCGCTCAAAAATGACGAGACCGTGAATGCCTTTTTGAAAAGGCATCCGAAAGAATGCGCGGCAACCACCCTCGCTACGGGACAATTCCTCCGTTACGAGCTGATCCTAATTATTGCCGCTTTTCTTTTCTGTTACGACTGGAAGATTTTCGCCGCCAGCCTTCTTTTTGCCGTCTCCGCCTTTTACGTAGCCGTTATCGCCTACAAACTCCTGACCGTATTCCTCTCCCTGCTCAAGAAGCCGGAGATCCATGTCTCGCGGGAAGAGATCGCGGCGCTGGTCGATGACGACCTTCCCGTTTACACCATCCTCGTCCCCCTTTATAAAGAACCCGAGGTGGCGGCGAAGATCGTCCGCACCATCGATGGCTTTGATTACCCCCACAGCAAGCTGGATGTCAAACTGCTGCTTGAAGAGGACGACGAAGAGACCCAGCGCTGCCTCGAAAACGCAACGCTGCCTGCATGCGTCGATATCATGGTTGTACCTCACGCCATGCCTAAGACAAAACCAAAGGCGTGCAACCACGGCCTGCTCAAAGCCAAGGGCGAGCTTCTTGTTATTTACGATGCCGAAGACAGGCCGGACTGCGATCAGCTTAAAAAAGCGGTGGTCGCTTTCCGCAAGTCTTCGCAGAATGTGGTCTGCCTGCAGGCGAAGCTCAACTACTACAACCCGAACCAGAATATATTGACTAAGTGGTTCACCCTCGAATACTCGGCGTGGTTCGATCTCTTCCTTCCGGGACTGCACGACCTTGACGTGCCGATTCCGCTCGGCGGGACGAGCAATCATTTCCGCACCTCCGTCCTTCAGAAAATCGGCGGGTGGGACCCTTTCAATCTGACCGAAGACTGCGACCTCGGCATCAGGCTCCACCGCATGGGGCACCGCACGCAGGTTCTTGATTCGACCACATGGGAAGAGGCAAACTCCCAGCTTGGCAACTGGATCAGGCAACGGTCGCGCTGGATCAAGGGTTATATCCAGACCCACTTCGTCCACACGCGGAGTAATTTCAAAACCCTGTTCCAGCTTGGTCCCAAATCTTTCGCCAGTTTTATCCTGACCGTAAGCGGCCTGTCGGCAACCCTTCTTCTCAATCCGCTCTTCTGGCTGATCGGTCTTATTTATATTGCTCTCGCCGTCGGCCACGCTACCGGGCTGACCCATTTCGAACCATGGCAATTCAGATATTATAACCGCGTAGCCGACCTGCCCGGCGCGCCCCTGACCTTGTGGTCGGAACTGTCGCTGGCTTTCTGGGGCGCGGCGATCGGACTCCTGACCGCGAACGCAATGTTCGTTCTCGTAAACATCGCCGCGTGTTTCAGACGCAAGTTATGGCACCTCGTCCCTTACGCGATTATCAGCCCGATCTACTGGGTACTGATCTCGGTGGCCGCATGGAAAGGCTTTCTCCAGCTTTTCAATCGTCCATTCTATTGGGAAAAGACACAGCACGGCCTCGGCAATAACGATGAAGGGGCATGTCATCTTCCTGAGATGGGAAAGGAGGGCGAATGATGAATAGAAAACTTTCGATACTTCTTTTCGCCGCCCTCTTTTTTTCCGCCACCCTTCGCGGGAGCGACGACCTTCGCATCCTGACAAGGTCGCTGCCGAATTTTGCTTTTGATGATGACGTGCTGGAATTCACCATCGAGATCTACCGCGACGAAGAGCCTCCCAAGAACGCGAGGAAGAGAAAGAAAGATCGTCTCGAAGCAGAGGTCACGCTCTCCTGTGGCGAGGTGAAGGAGACAAAAAAGGTTTCCATAAACTATTACGCCGACCAGCCCACCGCAGTCAGCTTCGACCTTGATCTCTCAACCTTGCGGGATGTGCCGGAATTGTTTGTGACCGCAGTAATATGCAAAACCGGCAAGACTGACGCCAAAGCCGTTCGCCTTCATCACGTCATAAAAAGGGCGGATGACATCAAGGTCGACTTTGACCATTTCATGACTACGGACGGAAAGCGGGTGCTTTTCCTGATTCCACGCCCCGACGATTCGGTTCACCGTAAATGGCTCCCGGTCAAGATAATCAACCGCATGTTTCAGGAGAAGCAACACAACTTTCTCCTTCTCGGCCCGTCCATGAATGATAACGCCTATGCGGGCAAGCTCTCCGAACTTGTCGGCAAGAATGAGCAGGCCACGCTTGAGATAAAACTGCTCGCCCAGAAGGAGCTGCAGATTTACCGCATGCTTCTTCTCGCCCTCGTCTGTTCCGACAAGCAGTACGAGAAGGTTTTTATCGTTCCCGGATATGAGGACATTCATCAGGGCCTGCCCTTGGATGAATACTATATGGCCCTTCAGGCCGTTACCGCCGCCTTCGATTCCGGCCCGGTTCCGCCGCGCAGGATTGTGCTCGCCACGCCTCCCGTAAAAAACCCGGGCAAGCGCACCATGCCCTATAGCAACCTTGTCATGCGTACCGCAACCGAACGGGATCTTTTCCTTTCCAACCTCTCCACCTGTATCTTGGCCGAGAGCGGTAAGGATGTTATCTCTCTCTGTCCCGACACCGACGAACAGAATTCAATGGGTGCGCGCATTGAGCTTGACGGGCGCAGGAACGGCGTCATGAAAATCGTGCTTCTTCCCGCAGCCATTTTTCTTATAATTGGCTTTTCGCTCTTCTGGCTGTGGAGCTTTTCCAGATATAAAAAACGCAAACTTTCATAAGGATAGATAATGGCCAAGAAAACACCTCTTTACGACAATCACGTTTCCCTCGGCGCGCGCATGGTCGACTTCTCCGGCTGGGACATGCCGGTTCAGTATCCGAGCGGAATTATTCACGAGCATACCGCAACCCGCGAAGCCTGCGGAATTTTCGACACCTGCCATATGGGCGAATTCCTTTTTGAAGGCCCCGATGTAGCGAAGGCGCTCAACTGCGCGCTGGCCGGGGATTTCAGCAAGCTTGCCCATGGACGCGAGCGCTATACATTTATTACAAATGAAGAAGGCGGGGTTATTGACGATGCGGTGGTCATGATATTCAACGACACCAAAGCGTGGATGGTGGTAAACGCCGGGGATATTGAAGGCGATTTCAAGTCCGTCAGCGCCGCCCTTCCGGAAAATATCAAGGCGGCCAACATCTCTTCCGCCACCGGCAAGATCGACGTACAGGGTCCGCGCGCGTGGGAGCTTGTAAAAGAACTTACAGGCACCGATTTCCGCGCCATGCCGTTCTATTCCTTTATCGAAACCCAGTGGGATGGCGGGTGGATGGTGCTGAGCCGTTCTGGGTACACGGGCGAACCCGGCGCGGAATTTTACGTCGACGCCTCACGCACGGCAAAGCTCTGGGATACGCTCCTTGAAAAAGGCAAGGCTTACGGAGCCGAAGCTTGCGGGCTTGGCGCACGCGACACCCTGCGCCTTGAATCAGGCCTCCCCCTCTACGGACACGAGATGACGGTGGAGCTTAACCCGATTCAGGCCGGCTTTGGAAAATTTGTAAAGCTGGACAAACCCGAGAGCTTCCCCGGCAAAGAAGCTCTTCTGAAGGCAAGCCCCGAATCGGTTCTGGTAGGGCTTGAGATGGAAGGCAAGCGCGTACCCCGTTCTCATTTTCCGGTCAAGAAAGACGGCGTTGCCATCGGCGAAATAACCTCCGGCGCGCCCGCTCCCACCCTCGGCAAAACTATCGCTCTGGCTTATGTAAAGGTTGGCAACGACGCGCCCGGCTCGCAGCTTGAGATTGAGATCAGGGGCAAGGACTTCCCGGCTACCGTCGTCCCCCTTCCCTTCTACAGCAATCCGGCCATCAGAGAGAAAGCATAAATGATCAAGCTTATCGCTATCGTCCAGTGCCACCTTGTCCACCAGAGATGCCCCGGCTATTTCTGTGACAAAGCTTTTGTCGAACGGACGGGCGGTTTTGAAAATCTTGATCTTGCCGAAGATGTCCGCAAGCTTTCCTTTACCTGCGGAGGGTGCTGCGGGAGGGCTACGCACAGGAAGCTGATGACCCTTAAGGAAAAAGCCCGGAAGTATGATAACATCGAAGCTGACGAGATCCTTGTTGTGCTTGCAAGCTGCATAACAAAAGACAACCACCACGGCCCCGAGTGTCCGCACCACGGTTATCTCAAAGAGCTTATTGCCAAGACCGGCCTCGCGGTTTCATGCGACACCCATATCTCGAAAAAAGCGGAGAAAAATCGGGAACTGGGGATTTATAAAACCTGAGCAAGCAATACATATAAATATCGGGAGGCCTGCGACATGCAGACCTCCCGTTTTTTATCCTGTTCTTTTGTGCTTTCCGTGTCTTATAAAACGCCGAATTTTTCCAGCATCCGCAAAGCTTTCTCCTCGTCCGCGCCTTTCCGGCAATGCATCAACATAACCAGCCCTTCGGCCGAGCCGAGTTGATCCACGATCCTTTCGAAGGCACTGACATCGTCTTTCGGGTTCCACCCGTCCATTACCTGCGCAAGCTTGCCTGCGCCACGGATTTTTCTGAATACTTCCGGCCACTGGTCAATCGCCTTGCTGCCGTCGCCGGGAACCCACTGCACGCCTTTGAGCTCCTCGATCTCAAGCAGGCTGTCGAGGTGGGCAAGCTCACCCGGCCCGTCGAGATGATAGAAAGGATTAACCAGCTTCTTGCATGATTCGGCAAGCTCGGGTTTTACAAATTCATCAAACATGTCGGGGCCGATCATGTAACAGAAATCGCACTGTAGCATATAGTAAGGCTCTTCGCTGAAGATCGGGGTCCAGGCTGTATAGCCCGGATTATACTGACGCTGAACTTTGTCGAGATAATCAAAAGCCTTGTGCCAGCATTTGTAAATTTCCCATGTCCGTTCCTTGACCGCTTCGGGCTCGTCGTAAAGATCGAGGAGCAGCTCCTCGCTGGGTCGAAAGCTGGAGAGTACATCCAGCACCCCGCCGAGGTCGGTCATGCCGACCTGTACCATGCCTTCCCAACGCTGTGCGGCGGCGGTCATTATATCGCGCACGCGATTCAGCCAGACATTGGTCTCGTCATAATTAATCTTAAGATCGCAGACCTCCTGTTTTTTCGTGGGGTGGAACCATACCGTGTTCTCCCCCCTGCCCAGCTCTGCCCCAAGAAAAGAAGCCAGCACGCCGGGCCCGAAGTTCGGCCAGATGGCGGGGAAAGCATCACCATAAAAACGTTCCTGCGAAAGGGCGTGGTCCCAGACATCAACCACCTCTTCAGCCGGAATATCGAGATCGTAAAAAGCGGTGAAATGATGATAAGGATGTACAGCCGGAGCGCGTTCAGCTTCATGACCATGCACGCGGAGCTGGAGCAGCGGTCGCTTGAGCTCCCCTTTCCACCAGGCTCTGGCATCGGCCTTGATCTTGTCCCAGCGCTCGGCAGTAAAATGAATATTCCCGGTTTTTTCGGTTGCAGGCATAATGCTCATAATGTGCTCCTGTAATATTGAAAGATTTACTGATCTATCGGTTTATGATCCCTATTTGCAAGTAATATACAATATTTGTGATTTAAGTCTTCTCAATCCATCTTGATTAGTTATCATTTTATGCTATGAGGCGAGATAAGCTCAGATTACCTCCAAAACGTGAGGCGAACGCCTGGGAATACTCCGGGCCAAACCAGATGCGCAAGCCGCACACCCACAGCGAGCTTGAGATCAACCTCGTGCTCAAGGGGCAGGCGCGGTATCTGGTTAACGGTCGCCCCTGCGACCTTGCGCCCCGCTCAATGCTCTGGCTCTTTCCCGATCAGGACCACCTGCTTGTAAACGCGAGCCACGATTTCTGCATGTGGATCGCCGTCTGGCGGCAGTCGCTCATCAAGCGCACCGTTGGCTCCGGACAGGCAAAGATTCTCCGTGAAAGCTCGCCGCCCGGGCATTTCTGCAGGATAGTTTCGCGTGAGGATTTCGGAAAGCTGCACGGTTTATTCCATGATCTTGCGGGTTGGGATCTGGACTGCGAACTCGCCGACAGCGGGCTTGCATATCTATTGATGAAAGCATGGAATATTTTCGAAAAGACCGAACCCCTCCCCCCCGCCGAGGAGGTGCATCCGGCGGTGGCGAAAGCAGCGCGGATACTGCAGGAAGATGACGCGTCCATTCAGGTGGATGAACTTGCCGGACGGGCGGGCCTCTCCCGCTCGCAACTCAGCAGGCTTTTTCATAAACAGACAGGGGTGACGCTTGTGGAGTTCCGCAACCGGCGGAGAATTGACAAATTCCTCCAGCTTTACGGTACTGGCCAGCGCATAAATATGTTGCAGGCGGCTTATGACTCAGGCTTTGGAAGTTACGCTCAGTTCCACCGGATTTTCAAGGAAGTCATGGGCATGGGGCCGTCGGAATACAGGCGCAGTTTATAAATAGCAGAAGCACCGGATCACTTGGCGTGCTGTTGTTCAAGGTTCCTGAACTCGCGGGCGGAGAAGCCGGTCTCCTTGCGGAAGAGGCGGGAGAAATAATTCGAGTCCTCAAAACCGAGACGATAGGCGATCTGTTTGATCGAAAAATCGGAATCACCCAGCAGTTCCTTGGCGGAGGTAATTTTCCGGTTGAGGATATAACGCCAGGGGGTGGTTCCGGTTATTCGCTTGAACTCGCGGATGAAATGGAATTTGGACATCCCCGCCGCGCGAGCCATTCCGTCCACATCGTCATGCTCGCCTTTTATCGCTTCAAGAATACCCGGTGCGTTGTCGTCTGAACGGTGGGAGTATTTTTTCAGATCCAGCAACAAACCATACATCTGCGCCGACGCGTCCAGCCCGTAATAAAGCTCCTTCTTTTTTACGATTGAGCACAGACCGGCAAAGCGTTTTACGACTTCGTTGTTAACGCCAATCTCCATTACCGGCTCGTCTATGCTCAACCCGCACATGGAGGTAAGGTTGACCGAGTTATCACCGCCGTAATGGGAGAACCATATCTCCCACCCCATATCGGCATCACTCCAGTATGAATGCCATACTCCCGGAAAGGCGGTGAAAAGCTGGCCTTCTGTAATGACAATCTCCCTGCCGCCGGTTTTGTAAATCCCCTTGCCTGCCACACAATAAATGACGAGGGAATCATCGCGCGAACGCCATGGGCAGACATGGGACGTCGTTGCGTAATGGCCGCAGCTGTTTACCCAAAGGCCGGCTCTCTTCTCCGCCTCTTCCGACTGATTGTGCCAACCTTTCATGAAACCTTTTGTCATGAGCAATATAATCCAGATTAAACGCAATATCTTAAAGCCATTAAAATTTGAATACCATAAATATCATACTATATTGCTGTTATCGCGCAACGGGAATCATATCGATAAAGCAAGAAAGGTAAGCTCATGGACGCAGACGAAATTATCGCACTGATGGACAAGAAGGTCGACGCCTACTCGCTCAAGGGAAGTGCCGGGGTTAAGGGGAAGATGAACCTGCGCGAGCGTTATCGCCGCACCATGTTTTTCCAGAATGTCGAACAGATCCCCAATTTCGAGTTCGGTTACTGGGAGGAAACGCTGACCGAATGGCACAAGCAGGGGCTGCCCGCCGAGGTCAAGGACGAAAGAACGGCTTACGAGTATTTCGGCATCGAAAACTGGAAGACCGCGCCGGTTAATGTAATGGGGCTCAAACCTGGGTTCGAGCACACCGTTCTTGAAGAGGACGACAATTACATTATCTATCGCGACGGTAACGCCTGCACCGCCAAGATCAACAAGAAGGGGCACAAGTCAATCCCCCACTACATCGACTTCCACCTCAAGGACAGGGCCACGTGGGAGGAATATAAAGAGCGACTCCAACCCGGCCCCGACCGCATACCGGAAAACTGGAAGGAACTGGCCGAGACCTACCGCACCCGCGACTATCCCCTCGCCGTCATCCTCGGTTCCATGATCGGTATCCCGCGCAACTGGATCGGTTTCGAGAATATCGCCCTCATGATCTATGACGATCCGGAGCTACTGGAGGAGATAGTCGAAACCCTCTGCAACCTTGTCTGCGACACCCTCTCCATGGTGCTGAAAGATGTTGAGTTCGATTTCGCCTCTGGCTGGGAGGATATATGTTTCAACTCCGGCCCCATCGTCGGCATTGATTTCATGAAAAACATCGTGACCCCGCGCTACAAACGAATTACAAATCTGCTTCACAAACACGGCTGCCATATTGCGTGGACCGACTGCGACGGCCTCATCACCCCGATCGTAGACTGCTTCCTCGACGGCGGCATCAACTGCATGTTCCCAGTGGAAGTACACGCTGGAACCGACCCTGTGGCAATTCGCAAACGCTGGCCCGACATCCGCTTCCAGGGCGGTTTCTGCAAGATGATACTGGCTAAAAAGAAGAAGGACATCAAAGCCGAGTTCGAACGCCTCCTACCTGTTGTAAAGGAAGGCGGGTTCATCCCCGGCGTCGACCACCGCGTGCAGGCCGACGTGCCTTATGAAAATTACCTCTATTACATGAAGCTCAAGCGCGAAATGTTCGGCGTCGGCGGCACCCCCCAATACGACGAGAGCAAGATCGGCTAGTCACATAAATTATTCATGCGCATCAAACCCCGACAGCCATCTGTCGGGGTTATTATTTTCACGCCCTCCCTTCCTTCAACTTCAACCAAATCTATTCCCACCGGCGGTCTAATAAGATTGACCATTTGCGGGGCGGAAGGTATAGTATTCACAACATGAAATGTATCAAACAGCGGGTGTTTATCCTCGGCTTGGTTTTAAACCTTCTCTTCGTCCTGACCTGTTCAGGCGGCGAAAGAAGGGGTGCCATTTCCTTTACTGCCCCAAAGTCGGCCACGGTTTATTCGCCGGTCGAATTCCGCTCCGAATCCCTGGCCGCCGCTTATGCCAAGCTCAACCCCTATAACCCGGATATCCTCAAGGTAGATGGTATTATCACCACCCCTTCAGGGAAGCAGTTTATCCAGCCCGCTTTTTTCTCCCAGAATTATTCCCGCGCCGAATCGGAAGAAGGCGCGGAGCTTCTCACCCCCGAAGGCAAAAGCTACTGGGCAATACGTTTCTGTCCCACCACCACCGGCATATATAAGGTAAGCGTTCTCGTTGCAGCAAAGGGCGAAGAAGAAAAGAATTACTCCGTAGGCTCGGTCACCGTTAGCGAAGCAAAAGAGAAACCAGACGGTTTCCTTCGCGTTAACAAAAAGAACCCGTCCCGATTTATCTTCGACTCGGGCAAGGGATATTTCGCGTTGGGTCATAACGTCTGCTGGGTCGCGAAGGGAACAGGCACTTACGGGTTTGAGAAATATTTCAAGCGCATGGAAGAAGCGGGAGAAAATTACACCCGCATCTGGCTCTGCACATGGGGCGTCTCTCTCGAAACATCGAAGCCTTATGTTTATAATTCCGAAGGCGCGTGGCAACTCGACCGCATTCTTGAAGACGCCAACGAGCGCAGCATTGCCGTCAAGCTCTGCCTCTATAATTTCTACGACTTCAACCACAACCCTGATAAACTCCCCTACACTGTCGACAACGGCGGGCCCTGCAAAAGCAAGGCCGATTTCTTCGTCGGTTCCGGCGCAAAGAAATTGACCAAGGCAAAGCTGCGTTATCTCGTGGCCAGATACTCGGCTTACACCAGCCTGATGGCGTGGGAACTCTGGAACGAGATGAACTACACCCTCTCCTATCTCGACGAAGGGCCTTCTGGCCAGTTAATCTACGATGACGAGGAGAGGAAGAAAATCCTCCTGCCGTGGACCAACGAGATGGTCGGAGAATTTGAGAAGCTTGACCCTTACAGGCACATGACCACAACCAGCCTCGGCAATAATGAGCTCTGGGACGATTTGTGGAAAGACGATAAAATCTCCTTCGCCCAGTTCCACAGTTACATCCATTATCTCGATATGCTCCGGATCGAAGCGGGAAAGGATGCGGCGGCTTATGTCCTGATGGCGCAGAGCGCAGTGTCTACATATAACAAACCCGCCTTCATCGCCGAATTCGGCTTCATGGGCTCGGGCGAGACCAGCCCCATAAATCCGGAAGACCCCTCCGGCATAGCCCTGCACAACGCAATCTGGGCTGGCGCTTTCAGCGGCGCCGCCGGAATACCGGCCTTATGGTGGTGGGACAATTACATCGACCCGAATAATCTTTATTCCCATTACAAGGGCCTCTCGACTTTTCTGAAAGATATCGACTGGAATCGGCAATATAAACCTATGAGGGCAGAAAGCAAGGATATCAGGGTTCTGGCCCTGCGGAATTCCGCATGCATTCTTCTCTGGGTGCAAAACCGCCAGAATACGTGGTACAACAGAATCCGCAAGGAGCTCGAACCCGAAAGGATGAAAGGCTTCAGTCTGGCTCTGGAAAATTTCGAGCCCGGTACGTACAAGGTCGAGTGGTTCGATCCTTATGGCATCAAAATCCTCTCCGAATCGACTCAGGAATCGCCGGACGGGAGCTTGAATATCAATGTGCCGTCATTTAAATTTGACATTGCGGGTAAATTGTCACTTGTCAGATAAGTGGCTTTATGGTTATACTTTTATAAGTTTAAAGGCGCTCGTGTTTGTTGAAGATTCTTGACACGCTTACTTTTTGAAGCAGGTGGAGAATGGTCAAACCTCAGCTTACGGATTTGATGAATTACCAGCCGCCGGAAGCGGTTATGGCCGAAGTCGAAAAGACGATCGGCCTAGTTGATAATTCAATCGACCTAACGCCTGTAAGAAAAACCTTCGAAGATACCTGCAAGATTTTCCGCGGCGAATACGAGGGCTACCGCTCCTGCACCAACGCTTATCACGATCTTGACCACACCATGCACGTCTTCCTCGCCATGGCCCAGCTTATCCACGGGGCAAGCGTATCAGGCAGGAAATTTTCCGCCCACGGAATCGTTATGGGCCTTATCGCGGCGATGTTCCACGATATCGGTTTTATCCAGCAAGAAGGAGATACCGAAGGCACGGGCGCGAAATACACCTCTGTTCACGAAGAGCGCGGCATCCAGTTCATGAAATCCTATTTTAAGCAGAACGGGTTTGCTGCGGAGGATATGGATTTTATCGAAAGCCTTATCCGCTGTACCTGCCTTCGGGAAGATTTCGATTCTATCGAATTCAAAGACGATGAAGCGGCACAGATCGGACAGATTCTCGGTTCGGCCGACCTGCTGGGGCAGATGGGCGACAGGCTTTATCTGGAAAAGCTTCCCTTCCTTTTCCGCGAATTCAAGGAAGCCCACATCGGCGGTTATGAAAACGAACTCGACCTTCTCGACAAGACCCTGGGCTTCTGGGAAATTATCCAGGATCGCATGGATGAAACGCTGGGTGGGATGGCAAGGTATGTGCAGAGCCACTTCCGCGAACGCTACGGCATTGACCGCGACCTCTATTACGAAACCATAGAGGAGCAGATACAGTATCTCCAATACGTGCTCAGCGAACACCGCGATGATTACAGGAAATATCTGAGACGCGATAAACTGATGGCTGTTCTATATCGCATGGAAGAACAGGATAAATAATTTCAAACCCCTGCATAAAGGTTCTATTTATGAAAATCGATTTTGCGATCTGTGATAAATTCCACTGCCAGTATAGGGAAGATAGCCATTGCCATCTGGTGCGTTCCCATAATGAAATTGCTGAACATAGCGGGGACGAACTCTGGGTTGAAGACGAGGTGCCGGACAACTGCATTAACTATGTGGAATACATCAAGGTTTACGGCAACGACTAATCGTCAGCCGCTGTTATCGAAGCTTCAAGCATAAAGCTGCCCGCGTCGACGGACAGCTTTTTTATTTTCATTTCCAGATCACTCTCAAGTAGCCCCGCCACATCCACCGAAAAACATTTGCCCTCACATTTGCGCATGAAGGGAATATTTTTCAGATACCTCGCGATAATCCAGCTCACCCCCCCCGTGCCGGGAAGGGAGCAGTTGTAGAGACGCACCGCGTCGAGGGTTATCAGGACCGAGCCCTCGTGCTCCGGGTCGATGTCAAGCCGGAGAACCGAGAGGAAACGGCGCAGGCTTTTGCGCTCGGGGAAATGAACCGAGATCAATCCCGCGCCTTCGCTGCTGAAAGTAACCTTCTCGCCGAGAATTTTGCGCATGGTCTCGGCCCGTGCGTCATCCTCCGCCAGAAAAGCGCTTACGAATTTCGACAGCTCCTCGAGGGTGAAGCAGACTCTCATATATTCACTTCCAGCTTGACATCGCTGTTGTCGATGCTGATCGCGTAATCCAGGTACAAGCCTTTCCATTCCTTCTTGCCGCTGATGGAAAAGGTCCTTATATTTTCCCGGAAATCCTCCGAGGCGAGAAAGCGACTCACCGGGCCGACTATCTTGCGATGGCGCGTGATGGCGATCAATTCTTCTCTTGTTAACGTTATGCTGACCACGTCTACCCCCGGTTATATAAACTTGTCAGGGAACAGTTCCCTGTCCCTGTACATTTTAGCAAAGAGAATCCAGGGGTCGACTATAAACTCACCGTACTCCTCAATTATCCTGAAGACAAAATGGCTGTGGTCAACCACACCCGACCATACGCCCGCGCCCCAGGCGAATTGCTGGCCTTTCTTTATTGGCACATGCTCTTCGATTGTGAGGCCGGGCACATGATGGGCCTGCAGGACCCAAAGGCTGCCATTTTCCCAACGGCGGGTTCCGCGCCAGCGGTTGTTATTGTCGCCCATCGCGACGCTGTTGAAATATGCGTGGTCATCAATATCAAGAGGAGCCCAGAGCGGGGTGCGCGCGGGATGGTTGATGTCAAGCCCGCCGTGGGCGCAGATACCGTCATACGAACCCATCCAGCAGTCCTCACCCCGGTAGCAATCCTCTATCCTCATCCCCTCTTCCGGCAGCGGACACCACGGATGAAGCGGTTCGGGACAGATATCGAGGCTGGAATCCTGAATCAGAATCCGCACATCTTTTTGCGGCTCGCATCTTATCTTCGCCTTCGAGAAATCTTTCTCCAGAAGAAAACCCCCTGCCCGCTTGAATGCAGCCTTCACCCCGTCGAGCCAGATATGCACCCCGCAGAAATCGAGAGGCTCATAAAAACTTCTCGCGGTCGGCACCTCCCGCTCAACCTCTACATCCTTTCCATCGATATTGAATTTGCATCCGAACCGGTAAACCAATCTCGCTCCGCTCTCCGGAACAGTTATATCCTTAAGTTCGGTGCTGATGATTTTTGCCCAGGTATCGACAACCTTGATAATCACCTTCTGCCCTGACTTCAGGGCAAATTGGAGGCTATCGCCTTTGTCCAGCTCGATTGGAATTATCGTATCCCGGCATTTGATATCGTAATTCAATGGACTATCCTTTTTTGCCAAGGTCGACATCGACAATCCCGCGCTGCCCAATCATATCAAGGAGAGCTGAATCGCGCGGCTCCAGGGGAAGTTTGATGCGCCCTTGGGAACGGCTGGATTCATAAATGGCGAAGATGGTTTCGGTGGCGCGCAGTGCTTTGTTGACCGAGTTCTCCGGCTCCACCCCGCTTTCAATACAGGCGGTAATGTCCCCAATAACCTGCCTGATTGCGATCCGCTTCTCATCCGAGTCGTGCAGCCCTTCCTCAAGTTCCGGAACTGTCCATTCGCTCTGACCCCGGCCGCGGTAACGCATCCAGGGCTCTTCCTCCCTGATCTCGATTACGCCGTCGGTGCCATGAATATTGAAACCAAGCTTTATCGCCTTATCCGCTCCCGACTCGATAACCGCACGTACACCGTTCTCGAAATAGATTATACCCGCCGCAGCGTTTTCAAAAGGGATTCTAAACCACTGGCGTGTGCTGCTGAGGTCTACCTGACCCCAGACGCTCGTTGCCGAAACCTCGGAATTGAACATGAAGATCAGGTCGATAATATGCGTGCCCCAGTCGAGGATATTATCCGGCACAAATCCCTCGACCGTTTTAAGCTCACCAACCACGCCGTCTGCAATCAACTTCTTCGCAAGCTGGAACACTGGAAGGAAGCGGCGCTGATGGTTGAAGGTAAGCTGCGCGCCGGACTTTTTACAGGCCTCGGCCATCTCCAGCGCCTCTCCCCATGTGGGCGCCATCGGCTTTTCGCAGTGGATCGCCGGAACCCCCGCTTCGGCGCAAGCTTTCACCATTCCGGGATGTAGCCCCGTCCAGAGGCAGATACTGACAAGGTCTGGCTTGACCTCCTCCAGCATTTTGGCGTGGTCTGTATATATTTTGGCAGAAGAAAAACCATGCTTCTCCTTGAACGCCTCGGCCGCCTCCTGTTTCATATCCACAAGAGCCACCACCTCGCATTGCGGGTTCTGCTTGTAACCGTCTGCATGGAGACTTGCAATTTTGCCGGTTCCGATGAAAGCAACGCGTACCTTTTTCATAATCTTCCCCTCGAGACATATTGAACTTCAAAATGTAAAAACCGGACAGAGCCGGTTAACAGAGACTACACATAAATGCCGCTTATGGACCGCTTACAGGGGAATACTATTTTATAAATATCCTTATGCAATTTTTAATGCGATAAATGGTCGAATAATACTCAAAAAGTTGAGTTGAAGACATGATAAGTTAATTCGGGATGAGGGCGGGTTGGATAATTGGCAGGAAAAAAAAGAAAGGGCCGGATGCGAGTCCGGCCCTTTCAGGATTTGTTACTACAGCTTCGTGTTCAGCAGTTCTTAGAAATCGAAGCCGGTGCGGAAGCCGAGGATGTCAGCTTCGCGATCGAAGTCGTTGTCGTTGACGCGGGCGCCACCGACGGTGTTGACATCGCCATCATACCACTGGTGGGCATATTCCATGGTGAAGAAGATGCCGTTGTCCATCTTG
>JAFGWW010000091.1 GCA_016936955.1 Planctomycetota bacterium
CCCTGATGCGTGACAAGCTGGAATCGGTGGAAAGCCCCAAGCTGAAGCGGGGTAAAGTGAAAGTCTTTGACCCTGCCGGATATTGCGCGAATGATTATAGAGGCAACCGCGATGATCCCGAATGGTATCTTCCTTACGGGAGTGGGAATGCACGCATAACCTCGGCGAATGATAGTATCCTTCCGCGCGACATCTGCGTCTATTCTCCTTCCGGTTGCGTTGACGCGTGTGATGGTGTGGTTGCTATTGATTCGAATCAATTTTCTTCCGGCGAGTTCAAAGGCTGGTGCGTTGTGGCGCGGAATAAGCTGCCACAAGAGTTTTTCCTCGCAATGAAGTCGACTGTTCTTAACCCGGGCTGTCTGCATTATTCTCTCCCCGGGCTTTCGACTCAAGATGCTCTGCCTCCTTCACTGATCGCGGAGAAAGCGGAGGTTGTCGTTTTCCATCGGAATGCCTCGGCCTTGAACGGGGTTGATAGGGTTGAGTTGTCGCCTGAAATATTTTCTAGATGGTGCGCGGAGAAGATCATTCCGCTTTACCATTTCCCCGAATTCGCCGCGCCGGAGTCATGTATTGCGAAGATATTGAATCACCTTCGCGGCACCCGCATCGCAAAACCGATAAGCACCCTCAAGCACCGGTTGCTCAAGCCGATACTTTCTTTCCTTGGCGGCTGGAAATAAGGGGCGGGGATGGAATACGACTGGTGCCTTTTCTCTTTCCTTCCGTGGAGTGCCCCGAAAAATCGCTCCCATCATTTTGCAGGAGAATTGGCAAAGCGCGGGTGTGTTCTTTGGATTGAGCCGGTCGGCAATTTCTTTTCCCGAAGGCCTTTCGGGATGGATGCCTGTAGCGATGCACAGGGGATTGACGTACTTTCTCTACCAGGCGGAATGCCGCTCCGCAATTATTTTCTCCCCCATATTCTTTCATCAATATGGTGGGCGCGGTGCCTTAAGATGTATCTGAAATCTTGGCGCAAGCCGGGCAGAAAACTTGTTGCTGTTGTGCAAACTCCGGCTGCGTGGGATGTCGCAAAGCGCATCGGGAGTGATCTTCTGATTTATGACGCCCATGACGACTGGAAGGTGATCCCGCCAAACCGGCGTGAAATGATTGAATCTATCGAGCGCGATGCGGCGGAAAACTCCGATCTTGTCCTTGCCTCTTCCGTTGTTCTTGAGCGTTACATGACAGGCTTTGGATGCAATCCTGTTCCTGTTCCGAATGCTTGCGTAATGGAGAACTGGCGCCTGGAAGAAGCTGGCTCTGAGCCGGAAGATGTCTGTGATTTGCCTCGGCCGCGTGTTACATTTTTCGGTGGCATTGACGAGAGCTTTGACCTTGCCGCGATGCGTTGCGCTATTGAAAACGTAAAGGGCGCAAGCTGGATCATTATCGGTGACGGCTCCAGGCTGGAGGAGGCGAAACGGATACTCTCTGCTTCTAATTGCCGTTTCCTGGGGGTGAAAAAATACGAGGAGCTTCGCCATTACGCCGCACATTCCGACGTATTCCTGCTTCCTTACACCAAGACTGAGCGTAACGACGGGCGCGATACCGTCAAGCTGTATGAGTATCTTGCAACGGGAAAGCCGGTTGCGTGTAACAATATTGCCCAGACCGGCAGGTTTCCTGAAGTCCTCTGCATAAACGAAGACGGGACGCCGGAGGGGTTTGCCAAGGCATGTTCAGTTGCGATGGAGTGCACAGGGCAGGCAGTGGAAAAGCAGCGTCTTGAGGTTGCTTGCCAACATACCTGGAAGGAAAGAATCAAGGTTCTTTCAGATTCGGTAGAGCGTATTTTATCTGCTCGCGTTTGATGAAGCTGGTTCGATTCGAATGATGGCTGGCGTAATCGGATAACTCTTGAGAACGCACCTAGGTAATGGAAAAATATGGGAGGCCCCATACACTCATCGCCTGTTCGCGGACTCTCCCAAGCGCTGGCAGGAGCAATCCCGCAAGGATCGTGATGATGGCGATGACCACCAGAAGCTCCACGAGCGTGAATCCATCGTATGCTTTTGGACGCCTCATCTTCATCATGCCTTTCGGGATTGCCCTGTCTGCCGTTACTGCTTACTTCTTGTCGGCTTTGCTAACCGAGTTGACGTACTCCGTGGCAGTCATGAAGGTGCAGCCCTGTTCCTTGAAATATTTTACGATCTGCGTGAACTGCTCAAACCGCGCGTCATCCCACTGGTTCGGGTGTCCCTGCATGCAGATGTAATCTTTCTTGTCGGCAAACTTCTCGTACATCTTTTTCACAAACTCGAAGTTCGGCTTGAAGATGGGGTTTTCAAGAACGAAGATGCGCTCAAAGACGAACCACGGGCGGGCAGAAGAACTTTTAGTGTAATAGAATACTGATGTCAGGTCAGGTACCTGCTCCAGCGCTTTTTCGGTTTCCTTGTTGGTTCCGCTCCAGTGGGGGCCGAAGGCTGTGAGGGTGATGCCCAGTTTTTCTTTGGCGAGAGCCTGCGTCTTTTTAAGCGACTCAAGCTGCTCCTCCATGGACTCGCTCTCGAACTCGCCCTTCGGGTCCTTGCCGCTGCGGTTCTTGTAGCCGTGGTTCCAGAACTCGATAAGCTTGGAGTCGTTAAGTTTCTTGATCCAGCTTACCAGGTCGGGAGAAGGGTTTTCCAGTCCGAAGCCGATAATCCCGAAAGACGCTTTCACATTTTCCTTTTTAAGGAATTCGGCGCATTTCTGCCAACGCGGGGCGAGGGAGGTTACGTCGTCAAGTTTGAGAATAATGACAGGCGTCTTCTTCTTTGCCGGTTCTTTATCCTCCGCTTTCAGTGACTCGGCGCAACAAATGGTAAGGGCAAGTGTTAGTGTCAGGGTGGAAAGGGCGATATGCAATGTTTTTGCGGTGATCATGTTCTCTCCTTGAGAATAACGGGGGTAATGGTTATGTCGGAAACTTACCATATATGGCACCGTTGTCAAATACATTGATGCAGAAAAAATTTTACTCCCTCGTTCAGGTATATCAAAAATCGCTTGATGTTAAGACTTTAAGTGTATTTGTGCCAAGGATTTTCTGTCGATTTGGCCATGCGCCTCCATGTCTTGAGACGCTGTAAGATAAATCTGTAAGGGCGAAAGATTTTGACATCGACGCCATATACTTGTATATTTTATGGGTGTCCTTCATCGCGGGCGGTTGCATCTTGACCTATAAGATGTTGTTATCAACGCATTTGAAAACTAGAGGCTCAAACAGTTATGGCTGACAAGATTCTGGAAGAGATAGCAGCGGAGGCGGGCGTGTCGGTGCGCACGGTATACCGCATTCTCAACGGCGGCGAGATCAGTAAGTCCCGCCCGAACATCAGCCGTCGCGCCGAACTTATCCGAGATATTGCCCAGCGCCTGCACTACCGTCCAAATGCGGCGGCGCGTGCGGTCTCGACAGGCAAGTTCAATTGCATCTCCCTGCTCCTGAGCGAATATCCGCGCTACGGTTACATGCACCACGACCTTATCCGGGGCCTTCTTTACACCCTCTCGAAAAAGCAGATGCACCTTGCCATGTCGGTTATGTCCGATACATCCCTGACCAGCGGCGAGACCATGCCGTCCCTGCTCAACCAGCTTATGGCAGACGGGATGTTGATCAACTACACCCACGGTATCCCGCAGAAGATGCTCGACCTCATTGCGGCCAACAATATTCCTTCAGTCTGGATCAATGCCGATCTGCCCGAGAACGCGGTTGTTCCTGACGATGCCGGTGGCGGCCAGCTTGCGACCGCGTATGCGCTGGAGAAGGGGTACAAGAATATTGAATTTCTTCATTTCATGGAGGACCACTTTGCCGGCCATCCGTGGGATATTCACTTCAGCCTTCACGAACGCCTGCGCGGATACCGGCAGGAGATGCAGAAGGCGGGAAGGCAGGGCATTTACACCGAGCTTACCGGAAAGCGCATGGCCGATACACTGTCGCAAGTCCGTGAGTGGCTCAAACGCCCGAACCGGCCTGACGCGGTAATCACTACCGTTCCCGGCGTGGCTCTGGCTCTGCTTTCGGCTGCGAAGGAATTGGGGCTGCGCCTGCCCGATGATTTGCTTATACTAACCTTCCAGGGCAATATGCCCCACGATGAGCTTGACGACGAGATAATGACCATGGTTATTCCGTGGTTTGCCCTTGGTGCAACGGCGGCGGAAAAGATAATTCAGGTTATCGACGATCCCGGAGCGAAATTCGGCCGCGAGCTGGTGCCATACTGCGCGCCTGCGACGGCTCGTGAACGCAATATGCGTTTTGCCGCCACCGCTGGTAAGGGGCAGGAATTTTCGCTTCTTTCTGAGGTTGAGCTGCGCGGTAATCTGTTCTGACCACGCGATGCTTTTTTGTGGGGAGGGGAGATATGTCGGGTGTATTCGGGGATGATATAATGGCTGGGCAAAATGCAGAGTCTCGCCAGTCTCGCGGGTTTACTCTCGTTGAGCTGCTGGTTGTTATCGCCATAATAACCATCCTTGCGGGGTTGCTTCTTCCCGCGCTGCATAACGCCATGGAGAGCGCGAGGACAGTTCAGTGCATAAATAACAAACGGCAGGTGGTCTTTGCTCTTACCGAGTATGGCGAGGATAACCGCTACTTGCCCCCGCGCGACAGCGATGCGCCGAGTTATTTCAGGTGGTACAGCGGCACTTACCTTGGCGGTTATCTCAACGCCCCCACCGGATATAACAGCAATCCCAAAACTTCAATATATTATTGCCCATCATTCTCTCGCAGCACGGCAAACGATTTCGGCAGCGGCTATAATTATTTCTGGGGCAATCGCATCAACCGCGTAAGTGGAACGAAACCGATTGTTCCCGTTTCCGCTTTCCGCAATACCTCCAAGTTACTCCTGCTTATCGATACTGCCAGCCTCTATTACTGGAATACATATAATCCCGACGATACGTACGGGCTCGGCCCGGGATACCGGCATAATGGCCTATGCACCATCGGTTACGCCGCAGGAAATACGGGGACAAGCAGAAATCTTGATGCCGACCACACTGACGGAACCGTTGTGCACGTCGCCGCCCCATAAAGACCATGGCGTGCGAAATGACCAGACAATAATTGCATGATAATTCTTCACAAGGGGAGAGGTGCTTTTGCGCCTCTCCCTTTCTTGTTGCATGTATACACTGTGTTGATTGTAAAAAAGATAATGGACACCAACGTATGTTAGCTAAGGATTTGAAGAATAAAATATGCCATGGGTTCGTGCCCTCTGCTGCTGTTATTACAACTTGACAAAACAGCATTAATGGTGCATCAATAGAGTTGTAAGCAAGGTCTGGCACGGTATATTCCTATTTGCCTTTTATAACAATTTAGCCCGCTGATCTGCTCCCGTTTACGCGGAGAGTTTATGCTGAATTTACGGAAATACATCCTCAGGCACAGCAGCAAGGGAACCCCGGCTCTCTCGGGCATGGCGGGGCGTGGCTTTGCCGTATTTCTGCTTGTAGCTTTGTTTGTCTTTGGCTTACCCCGTAGCAATTCCGGAGAAGTCATTCTTTCTGCTGAAGAGCGGGCGTGGCTTTCGCAGCATGGCAACGAAATACGCTATGCTCCATGTCCTAATTATCCTCCCTATGATTTTTCTTCCAGCGACGGGAAACCGAGCGGGTTGGTGGCTGATTATATTTCCCTCCTCGAAAGCCGGCTCGGTATCAAATTCAAGATTGTCAAAATCAATGCGTGGAATGAGCTGATAGAGAAAGCCAAACGCGGGGAGGTTGATATGGTCTCCTCGATTACCCCTACTGAAGACAGGAAAAAATTCCTTAACTTTTCCGCACCCATCTTTGAAGCGCAGACCGTTATTGTCACGTCTGCCAATTCCCCATACCTCAAATCGGTTTACGATATACGAGGGAAAACGCTGGGTGCAGGCAGGGGCTTTGTTACTACCGAGCTCTTCAGGAAGCAATACCCGGATATCCCCATAACCGAGTTTGGTGACGACGAGGCTGGCCTGCTTGCCGTTGCATTCGGCGAAGTCGACGCTGTTCTGACCGACCTCGGTTGCGCCACATGGTGGATTAAGAAAGATCAGCTCAACTCTTTGCGTCTCGGTTCCGTTGTGCTTTACCGTATTCAGAACTGTATCGGCGTCTCGAAAAACATGCCCATCCTTTCCGGCATAATCGATAAGGGGCTTGACTCAATATCCGCTGATGAACGCGCTGCAATAAACAGCAGGTGGATTGGCCATCTGGAGCGCCCCCCGCTTACCTTCAGCGAATATCTGGAGTGGAGCCTGCCTGTAATCGGGCCGATACTGTTCATCTCCTCCATTGCGCTGTTGTGGCTGTGGTCTCTGCGCAGGCAGGTAGCCAGAAGGACCGTAGACCTGAAGCAGAGCAGGGAAGATCTCCGCACGATACTTAACTCGATATGTGAAGCGGTTGTCGCCACGGATGCGGCGGGGGTGATAATCAGTATGAATCCTGTTGCCGAAACCCTTACGGGGGAATCCGCCGAATGTGTGGTGGGGAAAAAGTTTAAGGACGTGTTCAATATCGTCGACGAAGGCACACGCAGTCCCATTGATAGCCCGGTAAGGAAAATTCTGGACAGCGGCAAAAGGGTGGAGTTGCTGGATGATATTATCCTTCTGGCCGGGAACGGAACCGAACATAAGGTCGCTTGCTCGGGTACACCGATAGTCAAGGATGGCGGGGAGGTCACCGGTGCGGTGCTGGTCTTCCGGGATATTACGGATCAATGTCTGCTGCAGGAGAAAATCCGCCAGTCGGAAAAAATGCAGGCCATCGGCCAGCTCGCCGGAGGCATGGCGCACGACTTCAATAATACCCTGTGCGGGATAATTGCGTCGGCCGAGGTGCTGAAATCAAGAATCCCTGACGAGGAACGCTTCAGGAAATACCTTGAGCTGATAGTGGAGTCAGCCGACCGCGCTTCTGGTCTGACCGAGAAACTTCTGGCCTTTGCAAGAAAGCAGCCGCCCGCGTCTTCCGTGATCGATGTTCACGGCCCTCTGGAAGATACCGCCGCCATTCTGAAAAGCACGATCGACCCCAGGGTTAATATTGAGCTGGATCTTCACGCCGAGAACAGCAGGATTGTGGGCGACCCGTCCCAGCTCCATAACGCCTTTCTGAACCTCGGGATCAATGCCTATCATGCTATGCCGGATGGCGGCCGCATACATGTTTCAACCCGGGTGGTTGAACTCAACGAGGCGTATTGCCGTTCAAGTGTTTTCGATCTGGAGCCGGGTTCATATATTGAAATCGAGGTGCGCGATACCGGCTGCGGAATTCCTGCAATCTATCTGTCGAAAATCTTCGAGCCCTTCTTCACTACCAAAGAGTCTGACAAGGGAACCGGGCTTGGGCTTTCGGCCGTGTACGGGACGGTTCTGCAGCATCGCGGCGCGATCACCGTCAACAGCGAAGAGGGATCGGGAACCAGCTTCCAGATACTCTTTCCCCTTACCGATAAGGATGCAAGGAAAAAGAGCGAACGCATCCTGCAGGCCGTCTCAGGCACCGGAAGAATTCTCTTGGTTGACGATGAAGCTGTCATGCGTGATACGGCAAAGGTGCTTCTGGAAGATCTTGGGTATGAGGTTATTCTGGCTGAAAACGGAAAGCATGCGGTTGATGTCTTTGAGAAAAGTCCGTCCAGTATTGATCTGGTTATCCTTGATATGGTAATGCCGGAGATGAACGGGCGGGACTGCTTTCGTGTTCTGAAGAGCATAAAACCGGATCAGCGGATTGTGCTCGCCTCCGGGTTCGCTGACGAGGACGACCTTATTGCCATGAAGGAGGCTGGCCTGACCGGATTTATCCGCAAACCCTTCCGCAACGCCGCCTTGAGCCAGATAGTCAGCAAGGCCCTGTCGTCGTAGAGGCCGGTCGGCTTGAGGTTAGCCGGGATTGAGGACGCCTGAGATAATTTTCGCCAGGGCTGCCTGATTGAATGGCTTTCCGAGAAACTCTTTTGCACCGTTATCAATCACGCTTTGCGCTTCCTTATTGAGGCTGTAGCCAGAGATAATAATAACCTTGAGGCCGGGGTTTATCTCTTTCATTGCGGCGAAAGTGTCGCTCCCGCTCAGTTCAGGCATTATCATATCCAGAAGTATAAGGTCGATCTCCTGCCACGATGACCTGTAGTGCTCGAGCGCTTCTTTCCCGTTCTGGCAGGAAATGACTTTGTATCCGAGGTCTTGCAGCATATCCGCCATCATCTCGCGGATTACGTCTTCATCATCCACAACCATTACCGTCGCGTTTCCCTGGGATGGTGAATCATGGTCATGTACGCTTTCCCTTTGGCTGTTATGGGAGAGGGGGAGGTAGATGTGGAAGCTTGTGCCGTGCCCGACCTCGCTGTAAACGTTTATCATGCCGTTGTGGCTCTTCACTATGCCGAATGCTCCCGCAAGGCCCATGCCCGTGCCTTTGCCTTCGCTTTTGGTGGTGAAGAATGGTTCGAAGATGCGGTTCTGGATGTCTTTGGGGATGCCAACCCCCGTGTCGGTTATGCTGATCTTGATGTATTCCCCCGGAGCGATGTCGTTCGCGTAACCGTTTACCGGGCTTTCATCCATGATGATGTTTTGAGTCTCGAAAGTTATTTCACCTCCATCCGGCATTGAGTCGCGGGCGTTGATGCCGATGTTGAGGAATACGTTCTGGATCTGGTTGGGGTCGCCCATGGTAATGGCCGGTGATGAGCGCAGCGCGAGTTCTACCTTTATGCGCTTGTCTATGCTGCGCTCCAGTATGCCGGAGACCTCGGTTATGATATCATGGATGTTGATGGGAATATCAAGGTTCTTTCCCTTGCGGCTGAAAGCCAGAAGCTGTTTCGTAAGCCCGGCGGCTCTGTTTGCCGTGACCCTGATGCTCGTCGCGTATTTTTTCAGTTTCTCGTCTTCAAGTTTCGCGCAGAGCATCTCGGAATAGCCGAGAACTCCGGAAAGCTGGTTGTTGAAGTCGTGGGCGATTCCGCCCGCCAGCTGGCCGATGGCGTTCATCTTCTCCATGTGCCGGATGCGGGTTTCAAGGTCGTGGCGCTGGGTAATGTCGAGGTGTGTTCCGCAGGCGCGGACTGGTTTTCCGTCGGAGTCCCACTCGACAACCCGCCCCTTGTCGAGAACCCATACCCAGCCACCGTTCTTGTGTCTGAGCCGGTGCTCGCTGGAGTATACGTCCGTCTCGCCGTTCAGGTGTGCGGTAAGCGTTCTCTCAACTTCAAGGATGTCGTCGGGGTGGAGCAGCTTTTCCCACGAATTGAAATGCGGGTCGATCTCGTCTTCAGTGTAGCCGAGCATCTCGGCCCAGCGGCGGTTGAATTTTATTTCTCCCGTGGCTATGTTCCAGTCCCATGTTCCGAGGTCGGCGCCGTGGAGGGCCAGTTCCATGCGCTGTTCGTTCTTCTTCAGCGCATCTTCTGCCATGAATTTTGAGAGGGCAACGGCGAGATATTCCGCAAGCCTTTCCCATTGGAGAACAACCTCCCGCGTAAAGCGTCCGCATTGCTTGTCGTTAAGCTGGAGCAACCCCATACGTTCCGAACCAGACCTGATGGGAACCAGCGCCACCGACTCGTAGCCTTCGCCGTTGCAGCGGTTGCGTGTGTGGGTCTGCCGGTCTTCGTCGGTTGTGGTGGCGAGGAGCTGGGTCGTGCGGTTGCTCCAGAAGCTGCCTTTCTCGGTGAAGAATGATTTCGACGGATCCGTCCGTCCGCAGATCACGTTGCCGCACATGCAGTCGAGAACCGGATTGCAGTTATTGTCGAGGATGGGGTCGCCCTTTTCGTCGTGCCGGCAGAGGGAGTTTTCGAGCCGCACGAACTCCTTGGAAAACCCACGTGTTTCGTAATACGGATAGTCGTGCCCCTGCTTGAGGCGTATGCCTACCGCCTCGCAGCCGGAGAGGTCCTGGAAAAAGTCGAGGACCGAGTGTATAAGCTCTTTCAGGTCGCGGCAGGTGTTTACAAGATGGAGGAACTTTATTGCCGTGTCCCGCTCGTCCTCCATGGCCTTGCGTTCCGTGATGTCGAGGTTGGTGCCGACCATTCGCAGGGGAGAGCCATTCGCATCTCTGTCGAAAGTCTTTCCGCGTGCGAGAATCCAGCGCCACCCGCCCGATTTTTCCCGCATCCTGTACTCGACGCTGTATGGTGTGCTCTGTTTGAAGTGTCTGTCAAGTACCTCCAACACCCTTTCCTTGTCGTCCGGGTGCAGGAGATCTTCCCATGTTTTATAATGGCCGGGCAATTCCCCTTCCGTATACCCCTGCATCTCAAGCCAGCGTTTGCTGAATATCACCTTGCCTGTGCGTATATCCCAGTCCCATGTTCCAAGGTCAGCCCCGGCAAGGGCAAGTTCGAGGCGTTGCTGGCTCTCCATAATGGCCTCTTCAGCCAGTCGCCTTTTGGTTGTGTCTTCTGTGAAGATTACGATGCCGCCGATCTTGCCGTCGGCGTTATACCATGGCCTGACCGTCCAGCGCAGCCATTGCGTACTGCCGTCTGCGCGCACCAGGTGGTCATCATCACACGAGACGCTCTCGCCATTGAGTGCCTTGCGGTGAACCTCTTTCCAGCGTTCGTCTATCTCCGGGAAAATGTCATAGTGGCACTGGCCGATAATCTCGCCCGGGCCGAGGTTATAGTCGGTCATCCAGCGGCGACTGACGGCAAGATAGCGCATCTCATTGTCAAACATCGCGAGGGCGGCCGGGGCGTGCTCAATGAAAAGGCGCATGATGGTTTCGTTGGTCGTCAGATCGGCGTTCAGTTTGACGTTGACCAAAGCAAGCGAGGCCGCGTCGGCCAGGCATTGCATGACCTCCACCTCGTCCCGTGAAGGTTTATGATGAGTTGACCAGTACGCACCGATTGCTGCAACCGGATCATCGCGGCGTACCGGAACCATGGCCAGGCTTTTTACGAACGTGGGGCGATAAGCATCGTGCGGAATTCTCGGGTCCTGATAAATGTCCTCAATCTCGGCGTTCTGCCGGTTGAGCATTACCCAGCCTGATATGCACGTGTTTAGGGGGAATCTGTTTCCCTTCCATAATGGCGAGATTGCATCCTCTTCGGCGTAGTAGCAGTTGGCCCCGTCGCGCAGCACAAAAGTCACCCCGTCTGCTCCGGTGAGTTGGCGCGCGGCATTGCTGATAATCCTCATAACGCTCTTCAGATCATGCGCTGCGGCGAGGTCCCTTACGGCGCCCAGGAGTGAACAGTCTGAATGCAGGATGTGTTCCATAAGTAACCTCAGCGATACGTGGTGTGCTAAATCCGCCTGCTTGATGCGGTTGCGGTTAATCTTAAGAAGTGGCATTCGCCGCGTTATGTGGTATTGGGGCCCAACTCTTATTCTAATTATATAGCGTACTTAATTACGCGTCAATCAAGATTAGGGATGTATTTTTCCAAGAATTTCGGGTGATATGATTTAACTCTGCATGTTGTTTGGTTGCAGTTGGTTATGCCGCGTGTAGGCGAAGTGTAAAATGATGGCTGATGCCGGTTGTGTTTATGTTACTCCAGCTTTTCCTCAAGCTCCATCCATCGTGCATAGAGCCTGTCTACCTCTGCCTGCGCGTCCGCTAGTTGCTGGAAAAGTTTGTGCATTGCTTTATGGTCATTGGCCAGGGCAGGGTCCTGCTGTTTGGCGTGGAGTTCGGATAGCACGGCTTCCGCTTTTTCAATCTGGGTGCCGAGGCGCGAGTGCTCCCGCTTGTCTTCCTTGGAAAAGGAGGTTTTTGGCTTGCTTGCCGGCGCCGGTTTCTCGGCCGTAGTCTTCAGCTTCTCCGCCTGCCGTTCCTCTTCCGCTTCCCACTGGCTCAAGCTTCCGTAGATGCGGCTCTCTCCCGATGCGTGGAGGCCGACGATCGAGGTGCAGACGCGGTCAAGCATGGCGCGGTCATGGGTTATGAGAACCACCGCGCCGGGAAAGGAGACAAGTTTTTCTTCCAGCACCTCGATTGATTCGATGTCGAGGTCGTTGGTCGGTTCGTCGAAGAAGAGTATGTCGGTGGGCTGGCGCATTAGCGTGGCCATGAGCACCCTTGCCTGTTCTCCTCCCGAGAGGCTCCCCACCGGGGTCTCGAGCTGGTCGGTGCGGAAAAGGAACTCCTTCGCCCATGAGACCACATGCACCGTACGCTCGCCAACCTGTATGCGGTCGCCGTTTGGCGCGACGGCGTC
>JAFGWW010000002.1 GCA_016936955.1 Planctomycetota bacterium
AACGCAGTGAAGAATCTCTTCCTTTCCTTGTCTTGGCAGTGCTCTGTCGGAAACAGATCCTTCGCTTTGCTCAGGATGACAACGCTCATGCTCGGCATATGTCATTCTGAATGCAGTGAAATGTCCGATTTGTTTGGCAAACAGCCCCGTTCGTCCTGAGCTCGTCGAAGGGCGGACGATTGCTCCACTCGCCATGGAATCTTTTTTCCTTTCCAAGAATCCTCCTTTCCTCCAAAATATACAGCGCGGGATACGAAATGATTTTAGGAGTTTTACCATGCCTGAAAACACGGGTGGGAAATGCAGCCTTGCAAATCGCGAGTGCGTGCCGTGCAAGGGAGGCGTCCCGCCGCTCGGTGCGGAAGAAGTATCGCGCCTGCTTGCCGTATTGGGGCAGGGGTGGGCGGCGATAGAGAACCATCATCTCGTCAAGGAATACAAATTCAAGAATTTCCGCGCCGCTCTCGATTTTACCAACCGCGTCGGCGAACTTGCCGAATCGATCGGCCATCACCCTGACATTTTTCTTGCATGGGGGCTGGTGCGCGTAACCATATGGACCCACAAAATAGACGGCCTTGCGGAAGCTGATTTCATCTTCGCCGCGAAGGTCGAGGAGCTGGAGCAATAAAAATGGTAACTCACGATCACAAGCCAAAGCCTTTCGCCGGCCGGACGGCTCTTGTAACCGGCGGCGCCAAGCGCATCGGCCGGGCTATTGTAATGGCTCTGGCCGAAGCCGGGGCGAATGTGGTTATCCATTACAATTATTCTCAGGAAGAAGCCGAGGCGGTTGCCGAGCATGCCCGCGCCCTCGGCGTGAGCGCATGGACCGCCCCCGCCGATCTCCGCGATGGCGAGCAGGCGTGCCTCTTAATTTCCAGCGTCGTCGGCCTCTCGGGGCCCCTCGATATTCTGGTAAACAACGCGTCGATCTTTCCCGAGAGCGGCCTCCTCGATTTCACCCCCGTCGACCTTTCGGAGAATATTCAGGTCAACGCCCACGCGCCCCTCGAGCTCTCCCGCGCTTTCTACGCCCAGGGCATGGGCGGGTCAATCGTGAACATGCTCGACGCCCGCGTCCACGATTACGACAGCAAACATGTGGCGTACCATATTTCAAAGCGCATGCTCCACGACCTTACCAAGATGATGGCTTTTGAGTTCGGCCCGTCGGTCAAGGTCAACGGCGTCGCGCCGGGGCTGATCCTCCCGCCGGAAGGGGAGGACGAATCCTATCTTGAAAAACTAAAGAGCACCAATCCTCTCTGTAAATACGGCTGCCTCTCCGATATTACCGATACGGTGCTCTTCCTCGTCGGCTCAAGCTTTATCACCGGCGAAGTGATTCACGTCGACGGCGGGCGGCACCTGAAAGGCAACGTTTATGGCTGAGCTTGACCATATCCACATCCGCGACCTACGCCTGCGCTGCGTCATCGGCCTCTACGAATGGGAACGTAAGGAAAAGCAGGACGTCATCGTCAATATAACCATCCACGCCGACCTCACCGCCGCCGGCCGGAGCGATAATCTCGACGACACCGTCGACTACAAGGCGATCAAGAAAGAGATCATCACCTTTGTCGAAGGCTCTGGTTTCAATCTCGTTGAGGCTCTCGCCGAAGGTATTGCCGATATCTGCCTCGGCAATGAGAAGGTCATGGGCTGCGAGGTCACGGTCGACAAGCCCGGCGCCCTCCGCTTCGCCCGCAGCGTTGCCGTCGAGATCAGCCGGGAGCGCCGCAGATGACGGAGGTTTTCATCGCCGTCGGCTCCAATATCGATCCCATAGAAAACATCCCCGCCGCCTTCGATCTTCTGGCGGAAGATGCGGCGATTCTCTCTTCCTCTACTTTTTATATAACAAAACCGATTGGCCGTCCCGAGCAGGATGATTATCGCAACGGGGTATGGAAAATCGAAACCCATATCCCGCCCCGCGCCTTGAAATACGATACCCTGCGCAAAATCGAGGCCGCCCTCGGCCGCGTCCGCATTGATGATAAATACGCCGCCCGCACAATTGATCTTGATATTGCCGTATATGGCGATAAAGTAGTGGCTGAGGAGGGGCTGGTGCTGCCCGACCCGGACATCGCCCTGCGCCCCTTTCTCGCCGCGCCCCTTCTCGAACTTGCGCCGGAGATGATTTTGCCCTCCGGTGAAAAACTTTCTGAGATCGTGGCGCGCATGGATTTGTCCTCCCTCGCGGCGGACGCGGAGCTTACCAACATACTGCAGCAAAGGATAGATGGATGAATATCGAACGCGTGACCGGGCTTATCAGAGAACTCATGATCGAGATCGGGGAAGACCCCGAGCGCGAAGGCCTGCTCAAAACCCCCGAACGCGTGGCCAAGGCGTGGGAGTTCCTCTCCCACGGCTACCGCACCACCACCAAAGAGGTCGTCAACGACGCGATCTTCGAGTCCGAGGCGAACAACATGATTATCGCCCGTGACATCGAGGTCTACAGCATGTGCGAGCACCACATGCTCCCTTTCTACGGCCGCTGCCACATTGGCTACATCGCCCGCGACAAGGTCATCGGCGTGAGCAAGCTCGCCCGCATCGTCGACTGCTTCGCCCGCCGCCTCCAGATTCAGGAACGCCTCACCTCGCAGATCGCCCACGAGGTCAAGGATATCGTAAACGCCGAGGGCGTGGGCGTGGTCATGGAATGCCGCCATCTCTGCATGATGATGCGCGGCGTGGAAAAACAGAACTCGGTCATGACCACCTCCTCCGTCCTGGGCAGCTTCCACGACGAAGCCGCCACCCGCGAGGAATTCCTCCACCTCATCGGGCGCAAACTTGATGTGTGATTTCGAGTGTATATGTAAAAGCAAGGGGCACGCATGGCGTGCCCCTTTTTATGTTACGGGTAAGGTTAGGGTGTTTACTCGTAAGTATTAAAAATACTCCGCACCACAAGCTGCTTTTCGAGTTGCGCCTTTGACATCTCCTTGGTGGGCACGATCTCGATCTCCACGTCCTTGCTGGGCTGGAGGCAGATGAAGTTGTCGCTGAGCTGGGCGTCGGAATTCTTGAGTTCCACCCACGCCCAGAGGGCGGGCTTCTTTGCCTTCAGGGTCAGGACAAAACCGTCGCCAGCTTCCTTGATTGTGGTCTTGATCTCGGGGTCGTGCAGGTTGAGATATTTCGGCCGCACGAGGGTTACGAAGTTGCGGCTTACCACTTTCCCCTTCACGACGAAATCGACCCAGAGCATGAGGTCCCGCGCGGTATATTTCTCCACGTGCTTCTTGAGGTTTACCGTCATGGCCTTGGTGTTGCCGTTGGCAGCGGCCTTGACCTGTTTCTTGCCGTTCTCGATCATCTTGCCCTCGGAGGTGGTGACCGCCCAGTTGAGGGTGCCGGTAACGGTTGCATATTCGAGGTTGCTTATGTGGAGCTCGACCGTGCTCTTCTCAAGGTCTTCAAGGCCGCTCACCATAACGGGGGCGTAGAATTTCTTGGCCATGAAGTGGAGCGCTTTCCAGCGGCCGTGGTAGTCGATCGATGCCCAGCTTGCGCCCGGCCAGGTGTCGTTGATCTGCCAGTAGAGCGAACCCATGCAGCGGGGCTGGTTGCGGCGCCAGTGCTCCACAGCATATTTTACCGCCATGCCCTGCTGGATCTGGCTGAGCCAGATTACATTCTCGAACGAGTTTGGCAGCAGGTACCAGCTCATCATATAGTGCATGATGGTGCTGTTGCCGATGCCGCTGCGCTGGTGGTGTTCCATCACGTAGCTGGTGATGTTGCGGTCTTCCTTCTCGGTAAAGCCGCGTGTCGTCTTCGGCTCGGTAAAGCTCTGGAAGCCGTACTCGCTGCAGAAACGGTGTAGCGAGGTGCGGTACCATTCAAAAGGCTCCTTGCCGTGCCATACCCTCCACACGTGCCCGTCGCCGCAGGTCTGGTTGCTTGTGTTTTTCCTGTCCCCCACCGGAGAGTGCTCGGAGCTCGGCCAGTAGTCGATCTCGGGGTGGGTGTCCTTGACAACCTTGCCGAGAACCTTGTCGAAGAACTTTTTGTAAACGTCCCAGCGCATTGCCCCGTCTTTGTCGTCGTCCTTCACAAAGCCGCACTGCTCGAGCTCGTTGTTGCCGCAGTAGAGGGCGATGCTGGCGTGGTGGCGGATGCGCTTCACGTTTTCGATCGCTTCGATGCGGCAGTTCTCCACAAACTCCGGCTTGTCGATGGCGTAGGAGGAGCAGGCGAACATGAAGTCCTGCCAGACCATGATGCCCTTCTCGTCGCAGATGTCGTAGAAGGCGTCCTCTTCATAAATGCCGCCGCCCCATACGCGGAGCATGTTCATGTTGGCGTCGGCGCAGCTCCCTATCAGGTGCTCGTAAAGCTCTTTCGTCACGCGGTTCTGGAACTGGTCGGCAGGAATCCAGTTGCCGCCGCGGGCGAAGAGGGCCTTGCCGTTAAGTTCGAAGTAGAAGGACTGGCCCCACTTGTCGTTCTTTCTTACAAGCTTGATTACGCGCAAGCCGATGCGCTTGGTCTCGGTGTCGAGCATGGCTCCCTCGCCGTCGAGGAGGTCAATCGTTACTTCATACATGTTCTGCTCGCCCATGCCGTTTGCCCACCAGAGCTTCGGATTCTTGATTGTAATTTTGCTTGCGCCCTTGCCGCCCTTGAGAGAGATCTCGGTTTCGGCCACCACCTTACCCTCGAAGGTGACGGTTACCGCAGCCGAGAGTTTGCCCTTGGCAACAACCTCAGAGGCGAGGTTGAGGGAGAGCTCTACTTCCTTGCTGCCGCGTTTATGTTTCTGCTCAATGAAAATATCGCCGATGCGCGCTGTGTTGAAGGCGACGATGTTTATGGGGCGCCAGATTCCGGCGGTGGCGCACATGGGGCCCCAGTCCCAGCCGGAGTTGCACTGCTCTTTGCGGATCTGGTTGCTGCCGTCGATGCGGTGGCCACGCGGATCGTCTTTCCACGCCTGTCCGGTCATTTTGAGGTAACGCTTTTTCTGAAGACGCTTGCCTTCAAGAACCGCAGAGGCGAAGAAAACCTCGATCGTGTTCTTGCCCGCCTTGAGTATCTTCTTTACGTCGAATTCGTAAGTGCGGAACATGTTGTCCGTCTTGCCCAGAACCTTGCCGTTCACCTTTACCGTGGCGAGGGTGTCAAGGCCGTCGCAGTGCAGGAGGACGCACCC
>JAFGWW010000092.1 GCA_016936955.1 Planctomycetota bacterium
AACGGCTCCCTCGCGGGTCTTGTTGCCATCACCGCAGGCGCGGACGTAACCACCCCGATAGAAGCCATCTATATCGGCGGCATCGCGGGCATCATCGTCGTTCTCTGCGTCCTCTTCATCGACACCCGCCTCAAGCTTGACGACCCTGTCGGCGCGACCAGCGTCCACCTTGTCTGCGGCGTATGGGGAACCCTCGCCACCGGTATCTGGGGTGAGTACGAAGGCGTAAGCTTCGTCACCCAGCTCAAGGGTGTAATAGTTGTGGGCATCACCTGCTTCGTGAGCGCCTACATCATCATCAGCGTGCTCAAGGCAGTTCTTGGCCTGCGCGTGGATCCGGAAGAAGAGAGCCGCGGCCTTGATATCGGAGAACACGGCATGGAGGCTTATGCCGGCTTCCAGATCTTTATCAACCAGTAAGAGGCAACCATACGGCGCGGGCTGGGTTTTATAAGGCGCCGGAAATTTTGGGTAAGGGGCTATACGGGGGTCTTTCTCCCCAGCCGATTGATCCCCGTCCTTTACCCGTTTTTAACAGGTAAATCCGTCAGGATACAAAGAGGATAAATTTATGAAACTTATTACCGCTTACATCCAGCCCGAAAAGCTCAACGACGTCAAGCAGGAGCTTTACAAGGCCGAGATCCACAAGATGTCTGTGACCAACGCTCTGGGCTGCGGCCAGCAGAAGGGTTACCACGAATCCTACCGCGGCGTAGATATGGAGGTCAACCTCCTCAAGAAGGTACGCATCGAGATTGCGGTGAACGATGAATTCACCAAGAAGACGATCGACGCGATCATCGCCGGTGCGCGCACCGGCAATATCGGCGACGGCAAGATCTTCGTCACCACTCTCGACGAGTGCTACCGCATCCGCACCGGTGAAACCGGACATGACGCGATCGGTTAAGAAGCAACGGTTTGAGTACATGGCGCGGGAGGCATCTGTCATCCCGCTTTCCGCGCCTTTTTATTTATGAACAAAGTGCTGGGGAGCACGAATACTTGGCTGGGGCCAAGGCTGGGAATAGTCTGGAAAGGCTGGGGAGCCTGCCGATTCCGGTATCTGCCAGATATCGGGAAGAAGGCAAGGCGAAAGTTATTCTGCTGAAGTTATAGTACCTTTCCAAATATCAATTCCCTTTGTGGTTTCTGCCCGGCAGACGAGGATAACCCCTTCGTCTGCATTTCGCGTTTCTGCGAACCGGGTATGGCAACCGCATCTCCTCGTAATTAGATCATAGTGCCGTGCCGAGTGGGAAGGTTACGGCTGGGATGCCGTTTATGGGCTTCGCTGGGGATGCTCCGTTACGGCAACTTTGTTGTTTGAAACCGGCTTGGAGACCGGTTTCATGGAGACGGGAGTTTTTTGGAAAATGAGTATCAGAAAAATCGGAGTATCCCTTGGCTTGCTGTTGGGGTCGGCCTCTGTCGTGAGCGCGGCGGAAGAGGAGACGATCAGTAGCATCATCAGTTCCTCCAACGCATTGTTTATCCTTCTGGGTGCGGTCATGATCCTTGCCATGCACGCGGGCTTCGCCTTTCTCGAGGTCGGCTCGGTGCGCAGGAAGAACCAGGTCAACGCCCTCAACAAGATCATCTGCGAGTGGGGCTTCTCGACCCTCGTGTATCTCCTGATCGGCTACCCGATCTCGCGCGGCGTCTCCTTTCTTGTTGACGCCGACACCCTCGCGGCCAATAACGGCATCGAGTGCATGCGCTTCTTTCTCCTCCTCGGCTTTGCCGCCTGCATCCCGGCCATCATCTCCGGCGGCGTTGCGGAGCGCGCGAAGTTCTGGACCAACTCCATCGCGGGCGGCATTTTCGTCGGCCTTATCTACCCCGTAATCGAAGGGCTTACCTGGGGCCGTTTCAACGATGCTTTCGCTGGAGCCGAGGGCTGGCTCGCCACCAATTTCGGAGCCCCCTTCCACGACTTCGCCGGTTCGATCGTTGTCCACGCCACCGGCGGCTGGCTCGCCCTGCCCGCGATCATCCTCCTCGGTGCGCGCGTCAAGCGTTATAACGGCGACAGCTCCATCAAGGTCAGCAGCATTCCCTTCCTCGCTCTGGGCAGCTGGATTCTTATCGTCGGCTGGTTCGGCTTCAACGTCATGAGCGCTGGTCAGCTTCATGAAGGCGGCGGCAACGGCGGCATCAACGGCCTGGTTGCCATCAACTCGCTCCTCGCCATGGTGGGCGGAACCATTACCGCCATGTTCATCTCGAAGAACGACTCCGGCTTTGTCCACAATGGCGCCCTCGCTGGTCTTGTGGCCATCTGCGCGGGTTCGGATATTTACCATCCCATGTCGGCCCTCGTGGTCGGTGCGGCGGCGGGCGCGATTTTTGTCGTCCTCTTCAACATCGAAACCGAAGGCTGGAAGATTGACGATGTCCTCGGCGTCTGGCCTCTTCACGGCGTCTGCGGCGCGTGGGGCGGCATCGCCTGCGGTATCTTCGGACAGCCCGCCCTCGGCGCGCTCAAGAATTCGGACGGTTCATCCTATGTCTCCTTCTTTGGACAGCTGATCGTGACTCTGGTTGTGCTTCTTATCTCGGTTGTGGCCAGCACGGTTGTATACGGCATCCTCAAGAAGAACATCGGCATCCGTCTCGACGAGCACGAAGAACGCATCGGTTCCGACCTTGCGGTTCACTCCATCGAGGCGAATCCGGAAGAAGCTTACTAGCGGCAGTTGTTAAGAAGAGAAGGCAATTATCCGAAACCAAATTTACTGGAGAACATAACGATGAAAATGATCGTAGCAGTTATACAGCCCGAGAAACTTGAAGTTGTGAAGCAGGCGCTGTTTCACGCTGAGATCTGCAAGATGACGGTAAGCCGCGTGCGCGGCTGTGGCAAACAGGCAGGATATACTGAACATTATCGCGGCCAGATCCACTCGGTTAACCTGATCGAAAAGATCCGCATCGAGATCGCGGTGAACGACGAGTTCGTGGAACCCACCATCAAGGCCATCGTCAAAGCGGCAAAAAGCGGCAATATTGGCGATGGAAAAATTTTCGTCATGCCCCTTGAACAGTGTATCCGCATCCGTACAGACGAGACGGGAAATGTTGCAATCGGCTGATTTACTACTAATCGGTAAGATCAGATTCGAATAATACCTAATAGTAGTTTATGTGGCCTTGGCAAATTGATTTTCAAAATTGTAAAACTATGGCGTTAAATCTGTTATATGATTGCGTTCATCTGGAATAAGTTTTGTTAATAGTATAAGACAATTTTGTTGCTGCCCTGCGAAATGGGGTTATGCGATGATTTTGCAAGCTGTCGTTATATGGCTGGTTTGTTTGCCGACGCCCTTTTCAATCTAGGTTGGAGGGGGCGCTTAAATGATTTCCCGGCAGCAGTAAGATTGTTTTCGATTTTACGTTGTCCGGAAAACAATATAGAATCCTGAATCAAGAGAGACGGAAGAGCAAGTGGTTCTCATTTCCGTCCTGCCAGGCTGGGGTCATTTTCCGCAGGACTGTAATCGCAAGACCGGGGCATATTCGGAAGGTGGTTCTCCGCCGCAGCTTTTGATTATCGCGGCGAGTGCTGATTATTTTTAAATCATTTTACAGATTAATATCTGTCAAACCTTAAACAAGGAGAGCAAGAGTTATGAGCGATGATTTTTCCTGTGTAACCGAGATGTTTGGTGAAAATGTCTTCAACGAAGCCGTCATGCGTGAACGTCTTCCGAAGAACATTTTCAAAGGCCTGATGAGGACGATCCGCGGTGGTGAAGATCTCGACCACAGCGTTGCGGACGTTGTCGCCAGCGCCATGAAGGACTGGGCTATCGAGAAGGGTGCCACCCACTACTGCCACTGGTTCCAGCCCATGACCGGCAGCACCGCCGAGAAGCACGACTCCTTCATTTCGCCCACCGCCGATGGCAAGACCATCATGGAGTTCACCGGCAAGGAACTTATCCAGGGCGAGCCCGACGCCTCGAGCTTCCCCTCCGGTGGCCTCCGCGCCACCTTCGAAGCCCGCGGCTACACCGCCTGGGACTGCACCAGCCCCGTCTTCGTCAAGAAGGACGGCGAGAACATGACCATGTTCATCCCCTGTGCCTTCTGCAGCTACACCGGTGAAGCGCTGGACAAGAAGACCCCGCTCCTGCGCTCCATGGAAGCCCTCAACAAGCAGGTCATGCGTGTTCTTCGCGCCCTCGGCAACACCTCCTCCAACCGCGTTACCGCCACCCTCGGTTCCGAGCAGGAATACTTCCTCATCGACGAGGAATTCGCCCGCAGCCGTATGGACCTGGTCCTCACCGGCCGCACCCTCTTCGGCGCCCGCAGCCCGAAGGGTCAGGAGATGGATGACCAGTACTTCGGTTCCCTCCACGACCGCATCGGTTCCTACATGGCCGAACTCAACAA
>JAFGWW010000093.1 GCA_016936955.1 Planctomycetota bacterium
CGAAAAGGTTGAGCGCGCTCAGGATCCACCTTTCCCTGTCCCAGTTTTTGGAGCGGCCAAGCTCATCAAAAGGTTCTTCGTTGGGGATAATGGGCGCGTCCCATCCGTCTCGTTTCCATGGGCTCGACTCGTCAAAGCGATGGAATGTTCGCCTCGCGCCTGACTCGTTCTCGGCAGTAAGGAAAATACGAGCCGTGGAAAGGGCAAAGTGTCCCCACTCCTCGTCGCTATCGGCCTCCGGGTATGGGTTTATGGTTCCGGTCCGTTCTTTGCTGTCGCTGCCGTAATATTTCTTGTCATCAATATTCTGGGGATCAACGTCAGCGCTCCCATTATCAAGACCTGAGGCGTCAACATTTCGCTTGCCTCCGATGCGGTACCAGATCTTGTCGGTCAGGGTGGGTTGCCAGGTGCCGACGGTAAGGCTGGTCGTGAAGGCTGTGCGGCTCAATTCGAGAGGTTGCTGAAAATAATCGGGGTTTTCAAAATCGACCTTTACGGAATAAAAATCGCGCTCGTCGTCGGTCGAATTGTAGCCGTCATCGGAGAAGGCGGTCGGGTCGTAGCCATTATCCATCTTCCTTTTGTCTGGTTCCGGACGGGAGCCCTTGTTGTGTCTTTCATAAGCGTAATAGAGGTCACGGCGCACCCTGCTCAATTCATTGAGTACGGCATTATCGTGAGAAATTATCTGATCCTCGGTTACGCCATACGTCTTCGGCTGGGCTCCATCGGTGAATTTCCAGTGGCAATCCAGCGGGCAATATACCTGGATGACGTACTTGCCGTACGGGTTGTCTGCGCCGGGAGCCATGGAGATCGGCGCGTGGGTATTGTTTGCATTCGCATTTGCCTGTGCCTCAACCAGCGCAGCATTCATATCGTCTTCATCGCCGAAGGTTACATTCCAGAATCCGCAAGGCCTGGTGACCGCGCCGCCATTACTGAAGTTTTTGTAATATCTTTCGCTGCCTGAGTCCAAGTCGTAATTCTTTAGTTCCGGGGTGCCGTTCAGGGCGACAAAACTCGGGCAATACTGGAGCACACGGTCATTGTTTTCGCAATACCAGCAGACGCGAGTCTGGTTGTAATGATTATCGTCGCTCTTTGCGTAAGGGGTACCCGCCTCAATCCTGAAGAAGCCGCCGAACTCGCGATCATCCAGTTCTTCAGGGGTGCGCGGAGGCTGTGCCCATTTTGGGTAATATGTCCAGCGACTGCTGGAGAGCATCCCATTGTCTTTCCATGTGTCATCATCGTCCGTGTCGGGTAGGCACCAACGTTCATATGACGTCGGCGCGAAGAATGTGTTGTAATCAGAGTCGTTATCCATAATGGAATGGCAGGCGAATTTCATCATGTCCATCGCAACGGTGATAGACCCTTCACGCACAAATTCGTAAGTCCAATGTACATCGGGTTCGACTTCGAGAATCCGGTGGCGCTTGAGAGAATCGTTCTGCTGCTTGTTACCGTCATGCACTCTCTGCCATTTACCGAAGATTCCGGTGTTGTTTGTAGACAGGCCGTTTATGGTCGCAACCTGATCCTTCACCTCGACGCGTATGCCATTGATGTAATAAATGATTCTCATGGGATCGCTGAGGATAACCGTCATATCTCCGATATGAATGCGTACGGGGTCTGCAATATCCATGGACATGCCGTTGCCTACATTGACATGGGGGTTGAATTCGATAGGAACCTGAACCCCGTTAACGTCAATGCTTGTCGAGTTGGTCATATCCTTCCAGTTGCCCTGATCGTCGGTGTACTGCATCATGCCGTTATCGTCATAACGCATGTCGATCTTATTGCCGTTCTCGTAGGTCAAGGAGATGACCCCGTTGTCGGAAGAGACCTGCACATCGCCACTGCCGTGGACGACCGTGCATTTTGATGAATCGTTGGAGGGGACGATGGCGGTGCAGTTCTTTGTCTCATCGTCACCCGGCCTTTGCCAGGTGAATTTATAATACTTCAGGTATATTGGACTGCCGTCGGCGGCCGGTTTGTCTCCGACCAGCGCGCTATCGGTCTCTGAATTGTACGGGCCGTATGAGATCTCCGTGTTCATGAATCCGTCGCCGACGCTGTTGGTGTAATTGATATCCCATTTATCTACGGTGATTACAGGATCGGTTCCGACGGGTATCGCCGGATCCTCTATATGGGCGGTGTGCATCGCCCTGATCTCGTTAGTATTGTCGGCGTTCCAGATATGCCAGCCGTTTTCCTGAAATGGATCGCTGTTCATCTCGCCGACTTTTTCGATCTCGAGCACGATTTTCTTCGGCTCGGCTTCGTTCTGAAGAAATACAAAACCAGGATAGAAAAATGAGCTCTCTGCCCCGTTGTATTTTGAGGAAAAGCGCACCTGCCTTTCGATCAGCAGTGGCGCAATAGATGAGATGCAATGCTGGATACCGGAAAGGCGTTTGAGCCACCGTTCTGCACGCGGGATTTCCTCGGAGGCCACATCATAAGCGTCCTGCCACTTTGAGTTCATGTCGTCGCTAAAGCCGAGAGCGTCAGCCTTGCTCCCGCTGGGAAAGGCAATCCACGCGTCTTCAAGCTCGGCAAGGGTTGCATAGGTGGCGTTGTCCACGGCGTAACGCATGGAACTATAGTAGATGTCCGACATGCCAACATTGAGCCATGCCATATGGGAGATGCAGTCTGCCTCGACCTGCGCGCCGGAATAAGCAGCGGCGTCAGCCGCGTTTTGAAGGCGCATCTGCATGCTGGTCGCCTCGGCGACACCGAGAATCATGAGCGACATCATGACCAGACCGAAAAGGGTAAGGACAGCGAATATCAGGGATTGTCCGGACTCGTCGCGCGCAAATTTTTGATATGACATCATCACGTCACCTCATTCCTCTTCGTCTTCTTCTGGCAGTATCTGGCGGTACATCGTACACTCGCGGGTAATCACGATGTATCGCGTGCCGCCGAATTCGCGGATAAAGGGACCGCCAAGCCTGTGAACCCGCTCCGTCGGGTCGTTCTTGTTCTCGTCTATTACTCCGAAGGTCTGCTGGGCAGGGTCGTAATCACTGTCCGGGGTCTTGTTGAGGAACATGGCGAAGAGGCTGTCGACCACCGGGAAAATAAGCTCCTGATTATACTCGACCACCAGCGTTACGTTATGGTCATCGCTCTCGCTGGTCACATAAACATTTGTCTTTGCCTGCGCCATGTCACTGTTGCGGATATCGCCCCAGCCGGGGATGTTGACCTTTTCTACGCCAGAGGCAAGTTCGGTGAAACCATTTGAACGCCTGCTTGTCAGCGGGGCGAGAACGACTCCGACAACAACCTTCGGGTCGCCTCCCACAATCTCCGCGCGGCAAGCACGGTAAGCAGCATAGTTCACCATCAAGGTTGAGATGTAGATAAGAATCAGTTGCGCTACGGCCAGAGTAATAAACAATTGCAAAGGGAAAGCGATTGCAAACTCGACGACCGCCTGCCCATCGCTTCCGCGCGGGCTGTCGGAGAAGAATTCGCGTAATCTGATCTTTCTCTTGTGCATATACTGCCGATCATATTGCCAAAACACAAAACGTCTGGTTTAAAGGCTTAATTGCAAAGTGCATACCATACTAAAAGAAAACCGGCAGTTCGCCAGTTGCATTCTTACGTATATAGAGCCAGAACGTAAGAATAACACCAAGGCAGACCGCCGTGGCGTAAGGGACGGTAATCTGTTTTGGTGCCTGCTCGACTGCCTCAACCTTCTCCCCTGATTTTTCGTTGACTGCTTCTTCCACCCCTGCCGCGGATGGTTCTTTACTTTCTCCCGAGTCTGTTGTGGCAACATCAGGCCTTTTGTATTTCCAGATCATAAGGCTTTTGATGCTGCGGAAGAGGCCGCCCTTGAAGTCTCCCTTGATAATGAGTGTGCCGATTGCGATTGGCACGCCTGCAAAAGCGGTGCAGGTCACGGTCCACAGAATAAATTTGAGGCTGGCGGCAAGGGCGCCCACCCCCGCAATAAGCTTCACGTCCCCTGCCCCAAGGCCACGAACCATATAGAAAATAATGAATATGGTGAAGGCTACCGACATGGAGAGGAATGAACTCCCCAAACTTACCTCGTCATATCCGCCAGCCCACATCCCGCCACGCATATAGGACAAGGCAAGACCAGCCACAACCGCGATCAGGCATGGGGTGTTGAATACCTTTCGCCTGAAAGCATCAGTCCCTGCGCACAGAAAAACAAAGCCTATCAGAAGCAATCCCTGCGCGGTGGACAGGACGGACTGTAAGGTGTTGATATTTGTCGAAGCATCATCAATCACGGAGCGCGCCTCGCTATTGAACACGGCATGGCACAAGGACCATGCCGTGTTATTAACAGATCAGAAGTTTGCGGCAAATCTGCAATCAGTTACCGTTGTCTTCGGAAATGTCGGAAAGACCATCATAATCGTCTTTAGCGCCGGCCATCTTGTTGTCGATGGTGCCGGAGTTGTCGGCGATATCATTGCCCGCGCCGATAAAGAGGTTGCGGATCTGGTTGCCGTACTTCATGACGACCGCTAGGGAGAGCACCGCCACCGCCACGACGATAATGATGTATTCCGTCATGCCCTGACCGCTTATCCTACGATTACGGACAATGTCCTTCTTGATGTTGCTCATTTATGTTCCTCCTGAAAACTTCCTGCTATGAATAATTTAAGGAAAAGGTAAACAAACCACCTTTATAACATTCAGATAGAAATCGCCGAACTTATCCAGGAAAAAGGTCATGGTGCCACAAAGTACCATCATGCAGCATACAGCCATAACCAGGTATTCTGTGAATGCCTGACCGCAGTTGCCGCGACAATGCTTTGCGCCTGATGTCTTTTTCATAATTCAACGTTTTCTCTATATATAAGTCTATCATATAAAAGATGTTAATTCAAGGCAAGCAAACTACGCCAACATATTGTAATTTTCCTGCAAATCCTTAACCCGCGAATATAATCACCAAAAGAACCGCACAGCACCCTATGTTGGATTTTCCATCACGGTGTCGTTTATTCCAACATACACAGGTGCAGTGATTTTCCTCGTTTATGGCAAACACGTCGTATTTCGCGATAAAAGAGCTTTATAGCTTTTATTTCACACGTCAGTTAATATAGTAAGAACAAGCAATGTGCCTGTTTTTGAATTAGCTTGTTTTTTATTGCACCATTTTTTGATGTCTAAATTTCATGGACGGAGTTGATTGCGGGAAATGGCAAAGAAGGGTGGAAATAAAGGTAACCGGGGTGGTTCGGCGGGTCAGAACCGCAAGAAAGGTGAGGATTACCTGACAAAAAATGCGGCCAAACCAGGGGTTGTTACAACTGAGTCCGGCCTGCAATACATGGTTGTCGAAGAAGGCAACGGACTAACCCCGCTTAGCTCAAGCCGCGTCAAAGTTCACCAGCGCATCCATCTGGTTGGCGGCACGGAATTGGACGATACTTACAAAACTGGGGAACCGGCCAGATTCTCGATAAAAGAAGCAATTGAGGGATACGCCGAAGGGCTTATGTTGATGAAGGTGGGGAGTCGTTACAAGTTAACTATCCCGCCGGAACTTGCATGGGGCAAGAAAGGGGTCGGAAGCAGGATAGGCCCTAATTCGGTGCTTCTTATTGATGCAATGCTTCTGGCGGTTGAGGACTGAGCCCCCTGCTACTCTCCGAATTCATTCACCACAACTACGCTAAAATCAGCCCCTTTGAAATCATCAAGAACTTTTTCGCGTAACTGCTGCATCTCTTCCGGATTGCGTACACTATCAAGGTTAGTCATCTTCTGGGCGAGCCTGCGATATGCGGCGTCAAGCTCGGCAGCGGTCGGTTCCGGGAATCCACCAGGCCATTTAGGTGACTCGCCGTTGCCTTTTGATAATGCTGCAAGAACGGCAAGCGCTGTAAAAACTCGATCCTGACGCAGCTTTTCGGTTTCAGCGCCGCTCAAGGTTTCACCTGAATTGAATTTGTTGGCAACAGAATTAACGTCCTCAACCTCACGTGAATCAAGAGGCCTTGGTGCGTGGGGAGAAAGCTCCACGATATCCATGCCGGAGGCTCTTGAGCTCTCCCCGCCAACCGCCTTGCGGGTGGCCGGAGAATAGGCCTGCGCAACTGAATTATTACCAAAGAGGCGTCCGATAAATCCACCGACCGTCTGAATGCCAACCATATTGCAGCTTCTCCGAAATCAATATAAGCACGAGTCTTATGCGCTTAATTGTCTTTCGGCAGAAGTTGGCGGATAACTTTAATGTTTTATCGGACAAGGCGGGATTTTATAGCGCGCCACCTTTCGGTCGCCTGATCGTTACGGCGTTTGAGGGCATGAGAGTGAACATTAGATTGCTATATATGATAGGGGATTGGCGGTGCAGATTAATGGCGATGTAGGTGGCGCTGCAGAGCTGGAATAACTCGAAGCTAAATTATATGTGCTCATCCTTGAGCCTGGCGGCTTCAAGCAGAAGCTGGGGGGTCTTGGTTGTCACATTCGGCTCAAGCGCGGGAGCTTGGGAGGTAAAGCTGAAGTGGCCGCGCGAAAAATGCAGGATCATTATGGCTGCTTCGTCACCAGTTCTCAGCCCGCACTCTGCGCTCTTGATCTCCCCTTCGCGGAAATAAAGCAGCCCCTTTTCTTTTCTATCGCTCATTACGCGTAACAGACCGGAGCGCCGTCCAAGCAGAACGGTCTGGCAAAGTTCGGGGACCGACATTGTTGAAAGAGATCCGTTAAAGTCATTTTCAGGCAGAATGGAATCCAGTGATGGCATTTCGGCCGTAACCATGCCTCTGGTGTCTTTCTGGATTTTCATAAAGCTGGTTTCAAGCTCGGTAGGATCTTTTACCACCCTGTACTTGAAGCTTTGGAGGCCGATTTCGATAAAATCGCCGTCGTTGAGTACGCATGAGCTGATACGGTTGCCGTTTACGGTGGTTCCGTTTGATGAATTGAGGTCAATAATTACGAAGCTTGACCCGTCCCAATATAGCTCCGCATGGCGGCGCGAGGCGCGTATGTCGTCTACTACAATATTGTTACCCTCTCCGCGCCCGAAGAAGATATGCTTGTCGAAATCAAGCAAGATCCGGTCTTTGGAGCTTAGAAGGTAATACTGAAGTGCCATCATTAAGAATTCACCATACCAAACGTGTGGGCTAGACCAAAGAAAGCATAATACAGTATTTTCGGTTAAGAGGCAATCCATGAACCGTCTTAAAATTGCAAATTTTAGTGAATGATTAAGGGGTGCCGGAGTGGGGGAAAATGCCCGGATTCAGATAGCTTCGCCGAGATGGCTGGCCGCATCAAGCAGGATCTGGCTGGTTTTTTCGATTACATTGGGAGCCTTATTGAGGGCGGCGTTAGCCCGAAAACAGAAATTACCGGTTTCTATGGCCAGCATCTCATAAATCGATTTGTTGCCGGTGAAGCGGTCGCATTCTGCATAAATAATCTCGCCTTCCGCAAAACCGAGTGTGCCCTTACGTCCCTGAACGCCGGCAACCTGGAGCATGCCGGAGCGCTTGTTAAGGCTCAGGAGCTGGCAGATATCCAGAATGCTCATCATCGAAAGAGCCCCACGGAAATCACCGGCGGGGATAGAAGCCATGGTCGTTGTCATTTCAACTGTTTCGCGGCAGCGGGCGTTGCTCCTGTAGTCGCTGACAAGATTACTGGTGTCTTCCGGGTTATTCAGGGCACGGTAAGTAAATGAATGGCCACCCACAAAGAAAATATCCCCGTCTTTCAATTCCGAGGTCTGAATCCTTACATTCCCGAGATAAAGCCCGTTCTTCGAATTGAGGTCACTCAGTACGCATGAATTCCCGTTACACCTGAGTTTTGCATGCTGGCGTGAAACCTTGCCGTCGTCAACGATTATCTGGCAGTCATCCCCCCTGCCGATTATTACGTCTTTCCCGCTGGTAACCTTCATATACCCGTGACCTCCAAGGATGCAATGATGGAGAGTTGAAGCGTCATCGAGTGGAGTTTTGTTCTCCGGCTTGAGCAAGGACTGGCAATGCTGGCATTTGTACGCAACCCCCGAGACGGAAGGCTGTACCTGATAGGTCGCGCCGCAGTTATTGCATTTTAGTTTTATCATGCCTGTATTTCCGCCCATCACGTTATTAGTTTACGGCATGAACAGTGTTTTGCTAAAGACTTTTTATATAAAAAATGCATGACGTGTCAAAATGCAAGGCGTGTATATTTGGATGCCGAAAACAGGCTGTGACATTAATAAATGGCTGGTGGGTGTCATGTATGTTTTGGTATAAACAGGAATGCGAGATAGTTTTGCAGGTTTAATCGGATTCATCATTGAGGCGGGCGGCCTCGAGAAGAAGATAGTCGGTAGGTTTGGTGACGTTTCTTACCTTTGTTTGTTTGTCATTTCCAAAAGAGAAAAGCCCCACCCTGATTTTCAGGGCTTTTATTACGGCGGTGTCCCCTTCGTTTCCGGAATAGTTTGCCGAGACGATATCGCCGTTGTTGAAAAACAGCTGACACTTGCCTTTTATCTCGTCGACAATAAAAAGCTGCCCCGAACGTCTGCCAAGCTTGAGAACCTGACATATTTCTGTAACGCTCATTTTGTCAAGACTGCCGTTGAAGTCGGTCTGGGGGAACATGGCCTGGGGAGCCGGTATCTCTTCGGTATCCATGGTGCGCTTTTTGCGGGTCGACTCGCGAAGGTGAAGGTTGAGATCAGATACATCCTTGACCATGCGGTACACAAATCTCTCACCTGCGATCTGTACAACATCGCGGTCATTGAGGGGAACCATGCCTTTAACCATTTCGCCGTTGAGGACGGTTCCGTTCCGGGAGTCCATATCGCTCAGGAGAAAGGCAGCACCATTCCATTTTAGCCTGGAATGCTGGCGTGAGCTTCGAGCATCTTCAAGAAGGTAATCCGACTGTAAGGCCCTTCCGAAGATGAATTCCTTGTCCATGGGAAGAAGCACATGCCCCTTGTTGCCGATTACGTAATGCTGGAGTGTCTTCGGATCGACGATATCTGCATCATCGATTTCGGGTATGTTGGGTAATTTGGCGACTGCTGTATCTATAACCGACTGGCATTCTTTGCAACGGAACTTTATCCCGGCTTTATCCGTTGGTACGTTGTATCTTTTTTTACAACCGGGGCAGTTAATAATCAACGTACGAACCTCATTTGCGTAATATAAATGCCTTTAAAGAATAGGAAAACTTGTCCGCCCTTGAAGTCGTTTTGATATAAACCATCAGCCACTTTACAGGAATGCTCTAAATATATGACATATTGTCCTGTATGAAGTCAACTGAAATATATTATCATGTAATGAGAATTACAACCTCCTCAATTTAAATTTACTTGACTTTGCCCTTCAATTCTGGATATTAATAATATAAGAGTATCTTATTCTCTGAAAATCATAGGTAAATAAAGAAAACTACCGATGAATAAAATGAATTACATCAGCGCAACCATTCTTCCCCTTGTAGTAGGCGTAAACGTTAGCGTGCGCCGTGAGGGCGTTATTTAACCGGGGAAGACAACTGTAAGCACGCAAATCCCCGGGCATATGTCCGGGGATTTTTTTGGAGAAAACATGAGCTATCAGCTTGAGAACACATCAGGAGGATTCGGGCAGAAAAGGGTTATCCGCTTTTCGCCCGGCTCTGTACTTGGCTGATGTTAGTAATTGTTATACGCATGAGTAATTAACTGTCTTAACAACAGAAAAGGATAATAAACATGAAAGGCACAAAAGTCATAGTCGAAGCTCTCAGGAGCGAAGGTGTCGACACGGTCTTCGGATATCCGGGCGGCGCCTTGATCCCGATTTTCGACGAACTGTTCGACGCGAAAGACATCAACTTCATCCTGCCCCGGCACGAGCAGGCCGGCGCCCACGCGGCCGACGGCTACGCTCGCGTCACCGGCAAGGTCGGCGTCATGTTCGCTACCAGCGGCCCCGGCGCCACCAATATCGTCACCGGGATTGCCAACGCATACATGGACTCGATCCCCATGGTCTGCTTTACAGGCCAGGTCAATACGTCACTGATCGGGAATGATGCTTTTCAGGAAGTCGACCTGACCGGCATTACCCGTTCAATCTCCAAGCATAATTATCTTGTCAGCAATCCCGAGGATCTGCCCCGCATTCTCAAGGAGGCGTTCCATATTGCAAAAACCGGCAGACCCGGCCCGGTTGTCATTGACCTTCCCGTCAATGTCCAGAATGCCGATATCAAAACCCCGCTGCCAAAGACGGTCGACATCCCCGGGTACAAGCCCAGGCTCGAAGGTAACCCGCGCCAGGTCCAGCGCGCGGCAGAGATGATTAACCAGTCGCAGCGCCCGGTTCTTTATATCGGCGGCGGCGTCATCACCAGCGGCTGCTCGGCTCTGATCAAGAAGATGGCCGAAC
>JAFGWW010000013.1 GCA_016936955.1 Planctomycetota bacterium
ATTGGCGAAGAGGGCGGCGATGTCGTTTGACGGCGCGAAGACAAAGAGGGTTGCGCCGGTTGAGCCCAGAACGCCGAGGCTCAGGAGCAGGCCGAAGAGTATCTGGATCGTGCCGGAGATTATAACGCCGGGGATCAGGGCCAGAATAAGGAGGATGGCAGCAACGCCAGCCATGGCAAAGGCAACGTAACCGAGCGGGTCGGTAGTGCCTTTTTCAAGGGCGAGTTCCATAAGGGTATAGGTTTTGGCCGCGCCAGTGGCGGGTGCGGTCTTGGCGGTATCGGCAGCCGTTTCGTCGGCAGGCTTGTCGGCATCCGCATCAGCGGTTTCGTCGGTGGCGGTAGCGTTGTCGGCTTTTTCTTCCGTAACGGCAGGTGCGGCCTTGGGCGCGGGAGCGGAGGCCTCAAACCACGGAACAAAGAGGCTGGCGATAAGGCAGGCGGCGCCGAGAAGGATGAAGATGCGCCCGACCCAGCTCTTGGGGGTGGCCATCTCTTCCTCTTCTTCGCTGTCCTCGTCGGAGGCAAAGCTTTCGTCTTCATCCTCGGCCGGCTCTTCGGGCTGGTTGTAATCCTCGCCCGCGTCGTAGCTCTCGGTTTCGGTTTCGTATGATTCTTCTGCGGCCGGTTCGGAGTAATAATCTTCGGCCGGGGCCTCGGATGCTTCGACATCAACATCAACGTCGCCGAAGTCGTCGCCCATGGCCGGTTCTTCTACAGGTTCGCTTTCCATGCCGTCGTCGTAAGGCTGTTCGGAATAGCTCTCCTCGTAAGCCTGTTCCTGGACGGGCTCGTCCTGCATGTCATAATCAGGTTCCGGCATCGGCGCAGGTGCGGTGGCAGCGAGGGTCTGCGGGATGCGCAGCTTTACTCCGCAGCTGCAAGCCGCGACTTTTCCGGCCAGCTCGTCATTTACGTTATACTTTTTACCGCAACCGGGACACTTGAAAGCGATGGGCATATGACCTCTCCGTATGACCTTGACTTGGCGTGTTTTGCAATACCTGAGACCAGTACATTAAGCACGAAATTTAGCATAACATGCGAAGCGGCGCAAGTAATTTCCCGCATGTCATATGTTTAAGCGCACGTCAATCGCGAAATATACCACTCATGCAGAAAACCACGCTCGTCCTGAGCTTGTCGAAGGGGGAACGGCACCACTCATTTTCCATTCGCATTTCGACATGCCCGGTATGGACGTAAAACGGGATAGATTGCCCTCCTTCACCCTTCCCAGACCTCGCCGACCTCCTCGTCCCACGCGATTTCCCCAAGGTCATATCGCGGGCGCGGGGCTGGATTCTGGTCGGGATGGCCAAGCGGGATCAGGGCAACAGGCACAAGATTCTCCGGCAGGGAGAGGGCGGTTGCCAGTTCTTCCTTCTTTATGAGCATTACCCAGCACGTCCCGAGGCCGAGGGCGGTGGCGGCGATAATCATCTGCTGCCCCGCGATTGCGCAGTTGAGGACGATGGAATTGTCCGCTCTGTCGCGATCGTTGCCCCGTTCCTTGTACGCCTGGCCGACTTTTTCCATAGTTTCGCCGCTAACCGCGCCGATTTCGACCAGCTCCATGCCTCGGCGGAGGCGCTTTTTATAAGCCTGCCGGTCGCCGAGAAGAACGATGGTCACCGGCGCTTCGGCTATCATCTTCTGCCCGTATGCGCATTCCGTAATAAGCCGACGCTTTTCGGCGTCCCGCACAACCAGAAATTTCCAGGGCTGGCAATTGGTGCCGGAAGGCGCGAGCCGGCCAGCCTCAAGAATAGAGGTAATCTGGGCAGGGTCGACCGGGTCCGGCTTGAACTTCCTGATCGAACGCCGCGCTTCGATTGCTTTGAGAGTATCCATTATTGTCCTTTCAGGTTTTTGGTGTATTTGTCGTAAATTGCGCTGTATTCGCCGCTTTTACGCATCTCGTCCAGTTTGCGGTAAAGCTCGGCCATGATTTTCTCCTTCTCCGGGTAATCAGATTTAACACAAAAGGGGATAAGGTACGGTTTTTTGAACATGGGCTTGTTGATATAGCTGATCTTCCGGTCATAGCCCATGAGTTTGAGCGTCGCCATGCCCACGGTAATGTCCTGCGGGAAGAGATCGCCTTTGGCGTTGTAAAGCATCTCAAATCCCGTCGCTGAGTCGGAGACGACAAGCTTCTCCATTTTAGGCAGGAGGGTGAGGAAGGGTTTGTGATAGGAATAATCCTGTATGGTTATGACCTTGTAGCCGTCCCTGATTATCTGGTCGTAGGATTCGAACTTGATGGCGTTGCGCAGAACCGCCTTGCAGAAGAAATAATACTCCGACTTCCAGAGGTGGTTCTCCGGCCACTTCCCGGTAGTCGCGAATTGTTTCTGGTCTTCTGTATAGAGGAGAAACTCCTCGCGTTCTTTATTATATGAAACCGAGATAACCGCGTCTGCCTTTCCGTTCTGCGCCATCCAGTAGGCCCGAGACCATGGATAGAGCCTGATCTCGAATTCCACCCCCATCTCGCCGAAGATATGGGTTAGCACTTCCTGGTCGATGCCGGTTACCACCCCGTCTTTTTCATATTCGAAAGGCGCCCATTCTTCACCGACGATAATCAATTTCCTTTTTCCGCTTTCGTCGGTGTTGTCGGTTTGATTTGTTCCGGAGTCGACCGGTATCTTTTCTTCGGGGTTCATGAAACGACCGAAGATGCCGAGGACGGTCGCTATCAGAATGGCAACCACGAAAACCGAAAGTATTCTCTTCATTATATGCTATCCTTTAAATGAACCCGACAAGGCTTTTCCCAGTTCGCTGTTGAGATCCATGGAAGAGAATGGTTTCTGGATAAAACCGACGGCCCCGTGTTTGATAAGTTTATGGGCATGGGCGTTGATGCTGTATCCGGAGACGGTTATAACCTTGACGCCGGGATTGATTTTTTTAAGCCCCAGGAAAAGGTCATAGCCCGACATGAAGGGCATGACGAGGTCCATGAAGACTATATCTATATCTTTCCAGTTGTTCTTATAAAAATCCAGCGCCTCCGGGCCGCTGGTGTATGAGACAACGTGGTGTCCGAGGCCTTGCAACATCTTCTCGGTAACGTCCCTCACGTCCTCTTCGTCGTCGATGATCATTATATTCGCGCGCCTTGCGGGTTGGTGCTGCGTCTCCTTTTCCGAGGGTTCGGAATACTCCCTGTTCATGGGGAGGAAAATCGTGAAGGAAGAGCCTTTGGCCGGGGCGCTCTCGACCTTGATAAATCCGTGGTGGTTCTGGACCGTTCCGTAAACCGCCGCCAGACCCATCCCCGTTCCCTCACCTATTTTCTTGGTAGTGAAGAAGGGCTCGAAAATATGGCTGACCACATTCTGATCCATGCCGCTGCCGCTGTCCGAAACCATTACCGTAACATACTCACCCGGCTGCGGAGGGGGGCTGACATCCTCGTCTTCCGGCTTGCTGACCAGATGCCCGCCGATTCGGAAAAGAAGTTCCCCTCCCGACGGCATGGCGTCACGGGCGTTAATGGCGAGATTGAAGATGGCGTTCTGGATCTGGGTCGGGTCGCCGATGGTGTAGGGCGTTTTTGTTTCGAGTTCATACCTTATGGTTATCCGTTTGTCGAAGCTGTGCTCCACAAACATGATTACCTCTTTCACAATCGCATCGACATTGACCCCGATATTACTGTAATTACCCTTGCGCGCGAAGGCGAGAAGCTGGCGCGTAAGGTCGGCCGCCCGCTTCGATGCGTTGATTATTCTCTGGGCGCAGTCCCGCTGCTTCGGGTCGGCCATATCGTCCCTGAGCAGGGTTGCGAATCCCATAATGCCCACAAGCCTGTTGTTGAAATCGTGGGCAACCCCGCCCGCAAGCTCGCCGATGGCTTGCAGCTTTTTCGATTGGTTGAGCTGTTCCTCAAGACGATAGGTCTTGGTTATATCCTCGGTAATGTTGATGAAGGCCGGCTTCTCCCCCTTCTCGTCGAAGATGGGTGAGGTCCAGACCCTGAAATGACGCTTCTCGCTGTTTATCTTAATGGTCCTTACCTGATCCTTTATTTCTCCGGTCTTGAGGGTTATGAGGCCGGGGCAATTCTCGCAGGGTTCGGTTCTGGGTTCTCCATTGAAAATGTCAAAACACCGGCAATTCTCTTCCCGGGCCAGGGCGGGGAACCATTCCATCATCTTCCCGTTGCTCGCGATTATCTCCATCTCCCTGTTTATCAGGGAGACGCCGAGGGGGATATTCTCCACAAGGCTGCGGTATTTCTGTTCGCTCCCGCGCAGCGCGCTCTCGGCCTGCTTCTTCTCCTCAATCTCAAGGTTGAGCATGCGGTTTTTCTGGCGCAGTTCCCTGCGGCTTCTCACCAGGTCGGCGTAATTGAAAATGGCGAAGCCGGCGATGGTCAGGAGTACGGAGATATAGAAATAAAGGTAGAAGTTCCGATTTAGCTTGAAGATTCGAAGGTAGCCGATCTTCTTCCCCTCCCGCATGACAGGAGCGGTCACCGTCCTGAGATTGATGAGTCCGATAGACATCAGCTTCCGGTCAAGCCATGGCATCGGGATAGGTGTGCTTTTATAGGAGAGGAAGAGGGAGCCGTTATTGTGGAGTATTTCCGCGTTCGAGAGATGCTCGACCTGCGCTATCTCCCCAAGCCTCACTGATGTGCTGGATTTATTCATGTTCCAGATATCATCGGATATTATGGAGCCGTAAACTGATACCCGTTCGTAAATGCTGTGGTAGGTGTACTGCTCGCAGAAATAAATAATCACCAGCGTCAACGCAACCGTTGCCGCCAAGATGGTTCCCGGCCTGTTTGCTGATATTTTCATGTCGCCGCTGCCCGTTACTCTGCAATCAGATGGTAAGCCTGCTCAATCTCTTTTTCGCCTATGGCGTTTCTGTATAGCGTAAGAAGATGGACCTTCCCCTTAACGCTCTTGTCCGATCCCGAGTGGCCCACATAGAGGGCGTAATTGCTGTTTTCAAAGGTGCAGATCTCGCCCTGTATGACCTTGCTCCGGAAAGTGCTCTTGCCGTCAATATGGGCGCTGAGTATACAGTGTTCAAAGCTGACGGTGACGTAATGAAGTTTGCCCCGCTCAAGGTTCTTGCCGATGATGAAAGGTGTGGGGTCATCTGTTGATGGAGATAGCATGTTGAAATAGAAGGTAAGGATGCCGTTGTTGTCTTCCAGGCGGAATGCCTGCTCATTATCCTCGGCGTCCCTGTAACATAGAAGTTCCGCCTTGCCCCCTTTATCTATCGAGTAGACAAGTTCGATGGTGAATGATTGCCGTTGTTTGAAATTTTTACCTATAGGAGGGCCGAACTTTTTGTCCACACACGAATCATTACCGATCTTGATCGTCCCGTCTGCGGAGGTTTCAAAATCGCTGTAACCGTTATTGATTTTGCGCCTTGCCTCAAAGTGCGTAATTGCCGATTTATCCAACAGTTTTAGTTTTCCCAGATTGGCAGCCGTTATCTCCCGGTGTTTCTTTTCTTCCGGTGTGGCCTTGGTGTCCGGTACAGGAGCCGGTGCCGGAAGGGTTACAGGCTTGTCCTCGCTTCTGGACAAAGGCTTATCAGGCAGAGTATTGGATGGGCTCTCGCTTTTGGGCGTATGCAGCTTCTCCTGCTCATTCTCCTCCTTCATGAGAAAGAGAAATACGACAAGG
>JAFGWW010000094.1 GCA_016936955.1 Planctomycetota bacterium
ATGGTGTGAGCTCAAGGGCATCACCGTCGATCAGGTGTTTCTGGAGAAGGGCGAATCCGCAAAAACATCAGACAGAACCCAATTGAAGGCCGCCCTTGCTTATGTAACCGCCAAGGGTGATATTGATTTCTTTGTCGTCCACAAGCTCGACAGGGCGGCGCGCCAGAGTCTTGACTACCATATGATAGTCGCGTCCCTCAAGGAAGCTGGATGCAAGCTAGTAAGCGTCACTGAGCAATTCGATAACGACACTCCGGCCGGCCGGTTCATGGGCGGTATTCTCGCTCTTCAGGCGCAATTTGATAATGAGGTAAGGACAGAACGTTGCAAGAGCGGTATGGTCGAAGCTGTCAAGCGTGGCTGTTGGGTCTGGACGGCTCCAACAGGATTCAAGGCGGGAAGAACCAGAGACGGGCAAGCAACCCTTTATCACGATCCTGATACGGCACCTATTGTCAGAAAGATATTCGAGACTTTTGCGGCAGGTGTAATTACTCAGGTTGAATTGACAAAGAAGGCAAAGAACTGGGGGCTGCTGACTGCTAACGGCAAAACGCTCTCCAAGCAATCCATTCGCAAGATGCTATGCAATCCCGTATATGCTGCCAGAATTCGCACAAAGCTGGTTAAAGGCGAATATGATGGCAATTGGGAGCCTATCGTTGATAGCTCCATCTTCGATCAGGTGCAAGAGCGTTTAAACGGCTCCAGCCAAGCAGGGCTAAAACATTCAAGCGTGCGTCCTGAATTCGGATTCAAGGGTTTCCTGATCTGCGCCAAGTGTGGCCGTAAAATGACTGCATACGAAAGTACGGGCAAACTTGGCAAGCGATACGCGTATTATGGTTGTAAATGCCGTGGGCAAACTCTTTCACTGGCCGAAATGGTTGGGGAGTTCGAGGCGCTTCTGGATCGGCTCCAGATGCCGGAAGATTACTTTGAAGATATGCGCGTGATGGTAAAGAAGGAATTGTCACAGGCAGGGAAAAGGGCTGTTGAATTGGATGCGGCCAAACGTGAAGCTGCCGCAAAGCTGAAGCGTGAACAGGAAAAGCTGCTTGATTATCTGATGCGTGGCACAATTGATGATGATACTTACGATTCGCGCCTGAAGAAATTGCGTAGCCAACTGCTCGAACTGGATAATTCGGTCGCCGCTTGCGACTATGAATTTCAGGATATTGACGCTACTTTGAAGTATGCCCGCCGCTTACTGATAGAACCCCGTAGTTTCTGGGCTAAGTCAAACAGTGAAATGAAGTTGCAGCTTCAAAGTTTGTGGTGTCCCGAAGGAATGGTCTTCGATAAATCTCTACCAGATAGAACCCGCCTAAAAGCAAACACGCCAATACTTTCCGTAGAAAATATTGGCGCGGTAAACAGTTGGCACACCCGAAGGGACTCGAACCCCAAACCTCCTGATCCGTAGTCAGGTGCTCTATCCAATTGAGCTACGGGTGCGTTCATGTTTTGAGACACAGAAATATAACCAGAAACTTTCAATATTCAAGCATTTTGTCCGAATATTTTCCGCGCGCCTTGGGGCTGAGCCCTGGGTCGCATTACTTTCCGCTGCGTAGGCTAATGCGCCTTCTTTCCCCTTATTCCGGCCTGTTCGCCACACCAGTCATAAAGATAGCGAATGCGCCAACTTTAACCGGAATGATCTGGCGCCTTGCTTTTCCTTGGGGATGACGAGTCTTTTCGGTGGTTTTTCTTGCCAGACGGCCGCGATTCTGCCATAATGCCGGGCTTTGATCAATATAATGTATTGATGGTGGTGAAAACGCCTTAACAATTGAATTCAGGAGTCTGGCGCGAAAATGAAAACCGACGAAATCCGCAGCAAATATCTTAAATTCTTCGAGGAACGCGGGGCAAAGCTCTGCGCCTCCGACTCGCTTGTGCCCTCGAACGACCCGACCCTCCTCTTCACCGGCGCGGGCATGAACCAGTTCAAGGACTACTTCCTAGGTATCGGCAAGATGGATTTCCGGCGCGCCACGAGCTGTCAGAAATGTATCCGTACGGGCGACATCATGAACGTGGGCGTCACCTCCAGCCACCACACCTTCTTCGAGATGCTCGGTAACTTCAGCTTCGGCGATTATTTCAAACGCGAGGCCATCACCTGGGCGTGGGAATTCCTCACCGGGGAGATGAAGATTCCGGAGAGCAAGCTGCAGGTCTCGGTTCACGAGACCGACGGCGAGGCGTTCAATATGTGGAAGGACGAGATCGGCGTTCCCGAAAGCCGCATCTTCCGCCTCGGCGACCACGACAACTTCTGGCCCGCCGACGCACCCAAGCTCGGCCCCAACGGTCCCTGCGGCCCGTGCAGCGAGATCTTCTATGACCGCGGCGAGCAGTACGGCCCCGGCATTATGGATATTACCCACGACTGCCGCCGCTGGGTCGAGATCTGGAACCTCGTCTTCACCCAGTTCGACCGTCAGGACGGCGGCAAGCTTGAGCCTCTCTCCCAGTGCAACATCGACACAGGCATGGGGCTTGAGCGTATGGTGAGCTGCATGCAGCAGACCGAGACGAACATGGACATCGACATCTTCCTGCCGATCGTCAACACCATCGCGGAGATGGCGGAGAAGGGATACCGCAAGGGCGAGAAGAGTGATGATGTTCTCATGCGCCGCGTGGCCGACCACGCCCGCGCCGTAACCTTCTGCATTGGCGACGGAGTGCTGCCCGCCAATTCGCACCGCGGCTACGTGCTCAAGCGCCTCCTGCGCCGCGCGGTTCTTGACGGCCGCACCCTTGGCATCAGGGAAGCTTTCATGGACAAGCTTGTGCCAGTTGTGGCGGAAGTTATGAAACAGCCTTATCCAGAGATTGCCCAGCGCGCGGAAAACATCGCCGCTACTGTCGCCAACGAGGAGAGCAAGTTCCTCTCCACCCTCGATAAGGGCCTGACCATGATCGACATGGCGGTGCGCCAGACCAAGGCGGAGGGCAAGAAGACCCTGAGCGGTGCAACCGCATTTGAACTTTACGACACTTACGGCTTCCCCTACGAACTGGCGGAAGAGGTTGTCGAGAAAGAAGGCCTGAGCCTCGACCGCGAGGGTTTTGAGCAGGCCATGACCGAAGCGAAGATGAAAGCCCGCGAAGGCGCGAAGATGAAGGGCGATGTTTTCGCGAAGGGCCCGATCACGGAAGTGAAGAAACTCACCGGCGAAACCGAGTTCCTCGGTTACGACAAGGAAAAAGCTCCAGGCAAGGTGATCGCGATTATCTGCGGCGAAAACCTCGTAGACGAAGCGGGCGCAGACAGCGAGGTCACGGTCGTTCTCGACAAGACAACTTTCTATGGCGAATCCGGCGGCCAGATCGGCGACACCGGCATCCTCGTCGGCCCCGGCAACCTTGTTGTTGCTATCGACGATACCCAGAAAATCGACGGGCTTCACTTCCACGTTGGCCGCGTTGAGAGCGGAACCATCAAGAAGGGTATGGAGGTTAGCTGCGAGATCGATTCGGCGCGTCGCCTCGACATCCGCCGGAACCACACCGTAACCCACCTGCTGCACAAGGCGCTTCATGAGGTCGTTGGCGACCGCGCGGAGCAGAAAGGTTCGTACGTCGCGCCCGACCGCATGCGTTTTGACTTCCAGCATGGCCAGGCTCTTACCCGTGACGAGCGCAACCGCGTGGAGGAACTGGTGAACGGATATATTCTTGAGAACCATCCGGTCAAGACCGATGTGATGTCAATCGAGAACGCGAAGAAGGCGGGAGCCATGGCCCTCTTCGGCGAGAAGTATGGCGACACGGTGCGCGTGGTCACCGTGGACGGTGTCTCGACCGAACTCTGCGGCGGCACCCACATGAACGAGACCGCCCCCATCGGCAGCTTCCGCATCATCAACGAAGAGTCTGTCTCCGCGGGCGTGCGCCGTATAGAAGCTCTCACCGGCGCGGCGGCTTACCGTTATGGCCGCGAGCAGAACGACATCATCTCCTCCCTCTCGCGTGAACTGAAGGTAGGGCAGGAGGAGCTTTACAATCGAATTCAGGGAATCCTGCTCGAAGCCAAGGGCTTGCGCAAAACGACCATGATTCTCAAACGCGAGCAGGTTCGCTCCCAGCTTGATGAGGTCAAGACAATCGACCTGAAGGGGATCAAGCTTGCGATCACCAACATGGGCGAGACCCTCGGCCCCGACCTCGCCGACGCGGCCGATGCAGTGAAGCGCAAAATCGGCGACGAAGGCGTGGCTATCCTCGCCGGAGCCGACAGCTTCAAGGTTGGCATCGTGGTGACGGTCGGAAAGAATATCGCGGGCAAGCGTCTCCACGCGGGCAATGTGATCAAGAAGCTCGCGGGCATGGTTGGTGGTGGCGGCGGCGGACGGCCCGACATGGCGCAGGCCGGAGGCAAGGAGCCGCAGAAGCTTGAAGAGATGCTGGCCGCTGCGCAGGGCGTGGTTGAGGAAGAACTCAAAGACTGATACTGCAACAGACCCAAGGACAAAAATAAACCGGCGGCCGAGATGGCTGCCGGTTTTATTATTGCGCTCTCGTCGCTATTTAACCGTCCACTTGCCTGCATCGTTGCTGCCGGAGTTGGGGAGTTTACTGAAGGGGATTGTCTGGGCGTGGAAGTCGTAGAAAGCGACATTAAGGCTGTTCCCGCTGCAATGCCGGGGAGGTATCCCGTAGGAGAGCATCCACATGGGGGTTCCGGCCCAGGTATATAGTGTTTTTGCGGCGGCTGGCTGGTCAGTACCGGAATCGCCCAGCATGTCCATCAGCATGATGGTTTTTGATGGTCGGCGTATATTTGTGATCAGCGTGGTGGCACAGTTGAGGTTGAAGGCTATGGCCATCTTGCAGTTGACCCTGAAGCCGTAGCTATTCATGGCTAGAAGGTCTTCGGTCTTTACGGAGGGGCAGGCGAAAACGCTTTTGGGAAACTTGAGCGTATAGCCGCCAGAGTAAACGGTTCGTTTATAGGATGTGACGACGGTAGCCGAGGAGTCATAATACGGCATAAGATAATTCTGCCAGTAATAATATGAACCGCCATCGCCAGCACTAACCGGAACCACCATTTTCGTGAAATGGGTACGGTATGGCTGCGTATAGTCGGAGTACTCGGAGATGTACATGTTCTCGAAGAGGCAGATCTGTTTCTGATTGTTAAGGCACTGCATGGTTTTGGCTGAGTCAAGGGCTACGCTCAAGGCCGGAAGCAGGAGCGCGGCGAGGATGGTAATGATTGATATTACAACCAATAACTCAATCAGCGTAAAAGCGAATTGTTGACGTCGCAAGCCGTGCTCATTGCCACCGCAGGTTTTGATTGCCTTTTCATACTCCCCTCCACAAAGATTGGAGCCAGACCGCGCAGACGCTTATCCCGACCGGTTTTTAGCCTATTCGCGCGCGCTAATTAAATATATAATACTTCCCTGCGCCGGTCAAGTGGAATTCACGCCGGAAGGTAAATGCTGTCTTGTGCCGGGGGGATTGCCCCGCAAGCGTAACTGATTTCATGAAATGTGGCTGTCACGCTGGCGGCTTGGCTTGCCACAGGATGAGGTTAATGTCCCAGTAAGTTCTTGAGGCCGGTAATGATGATCTGGGCGGCAATGGCGCTTACGAAAAGGCCGGTGAGTTTTGAGAGGACGGTGATACCTTGCCTGCCGAGGGCGCGCTCGATAAACTCGCCGGTGGCGAGAAGGAGGCCGGTGCTGATAACCGCCGCGAGCAAGGCGCCGACCGAGAGAACTTTTGGCGCGAAGCCAACCGTCTGGGCTCCCATGACGAGGATCGCGCCGATGGTGCCGGGGCCGACGATGATGGGGATGCTGATAGGCACAACAGCCACGTCGTCCGAGCCCGGCGCGCTCGCGCTCTCCCGCGAACCAAGAACCATGCGGATGGCCGAGACAAAGAGGACGGAACCCGCGCCGATGCGGAAAGCGTCGAGGGTTATGCCGAAGAGGTCGAAGAGAAGCTGCCCCACGAAAACCAGCACCAGTACGGTTATGGTAACGGCGATGGTGATGCGCCTGACGATGGAGCGCTTCTCCTCCTTCTCCTTCTCGGAGGTGAGGGTAAGGAAGGCGCTGAGGGCGAAAAACGGCGTCAGCAGCACGAAGAATTTCAGGTACTGGTTAACAAACGACATGAACATATCAGCCCTTTTACAGCCTGACCCGTGCGAATCTAATTGCCTGACCCGCCTTTTCCGGGCTTGACGAAAGTAACCACCCCGTAACAGCCTGAATGTGCGTTGGAGCCATAGGTGGGCGCCCACTGCACAACCTGGAGGCCGGTCTTATCGCTTCCTTCGATCGGAATGCCGTAATCGTTGCGGGTAATATTCATGGCCCATTTGTCACCCAGTTTCGGCCTCTCGGGAAGGCCGAGGGAGTTGTAGGGGATCAGGATCTCGATGTTGTAATACTCCAGCCCGTCCTCGGTGCGGCCGAAGCGGATGCCCCGTTCCCACCGGGGGTTCCACGAGATGCCGAGCCTGCTTGAACGGTCGAGGATCACCCCGCGGATATTGGAGGCGAACTGCATATAGTCGCGGGCGCGCATGTCAGGGTCGATGAAAATCTCCACGCTCTCGTCGTGGTGGACGTTGGCGTCGCGCCGCTTGGCTTTGGTGCTGATATTGCCCGGCTTTTTCGCTTCGCAGCGGAGGCCGAGGGCGAGGCCGTTGGTGGCGGCCACGGCGCTGTAGCGGATAACGTGGAAGGGCGCGTCGGTTCCGCCCATGACGTTGAACCCGGTAAGCTCGTGGGCCTCTTTCCAGATCGAATCGGAGAAGCGCCCGTCCGGGTTCATCTTGAGTTCGGAGATTGGTATGGTGGCTGTCTTGCGCGGGGTGATTACAAGCTGCTGGCGCATGTAACCCACGCCCTGTACGTCAGCCAGAAGCTCGGGCGCGGGGCCGCCGGTGCCGGTGGGCACGGCCCTGAAGTTTACTACTCCCGCCTTGCCGGAACTGAGGCTGAAGGCGCTCTGCTGGGGATAAATCTTCCAGCCGGAATTTTCGGGGATGGTCCAGACAAGGTCGCCGCTGAAGAGGCGGGTTGACTGGTTGAGGATGCGGACCGGCAGCTCGACTTCTTTTGAGGGATCGTCAACCGCGCGGCATACCTGCCGGGTGATCGACTTGATCTCCTTGCGCAGGGTGATAACCGCCAGGGCGTCGGTGAGGATATCGCTCTTTTCGATAACCGCTTCAGTATTGTTCTCGGTGGGGGCGATGCTGAGTTCGAGATTATCCACAAGCCTGCCGCCGAGGCTGTAGGTGCGCCATTCCAGTGCGCCCTCGTCAGCCGTGAGTACAGATACATGCCCGCCCGCG
>JAFGWW010000095.1 GCA_016936955.1 Planctomycetota bacterium
CTTGAGGCCTGAACATTTTTCGTGTGCCGCCTTATACGCATCAAGCACAATCTCATCTTCACCGGCATGAGTGCTCCCAGCCACAAAGACGGTTTCGCCCTCCCACGCTCCGAAGAGCTTGCGATATTCCAGGCGCACGTCCGGATCAATTTCCGTGGCGACGGTATCGTATTTGAGAGACCCGACAGTTTCAATTTTATCCTTGCTTACACCGATATCGAGAAGCTTGCCGGTATATTCATCGCTCTGCGAAAGCCAGAGGGATACCCGTTCAAGCATCGGCAAAGCGATGGCGCGGAGCTTTTTGAAACGCCTTACTGAACGCTCCATGATTCTTACGTTCGATACCGCCACCGGCACCAAGCGCTTCTGCGCCTCAAGCAAAAAGTTTGGCCAGACTTCAAGTTCCATCAGGACTATGAGGGAAGGATTGATAATATCGAATGCACGACGAACCATCCACGAGCAATCCAGAGGATAGTAAAACACACGCTCCTCGCCGAAATTTTTCATGGCAACTTCCCGCCCGGTTGCGGTGGTGGTAGAGATACGCACGTCCCAATCCGGATGGGCCTCTTCAAAAGCCCGGACCAGAGTACGGGCAGCAAGAGTTTCGCCTACACTCACGGCGTGAAGCCACATACACTTGCGCCCCGGCTTGATTTGATCGGGAATAAAGCCGAGCTTCTCAGGGGCGGAGTCGCCGTACTTATTGGTGAAATAGCGATGATAGAGGTAATGCGGAATAAGAGTGAGGCAGTAAAGCGCATCGGCAATAAACGACATGGGCTAACCTATTTACTTTCCTCTGTCTTGCGGAAAAGAAACACCGGCGCGCCGATACCGCCAAGCATAACAACAGCAAGAATGGCCACAAATGCGGTCATCGGAAATGTGAACTCCGAGGTTCTGGCGAACTTCACCACCGAATCGAAAACAATAATCAGGATTGCGTTGATCCCCGAAATGCAGAATGAGGTTACCTGACGAACCCTCGCGTAAAAGCAGGTTTTACGCTCATTATTCGCAAACCAGTAATCCTTGTTAGGCGCGCTGATTAATTTTGCAGGAACCTTGCTTATAAAGAGCATTAGAACGAGAAAGAAAAGATTGAGCAGGCCGGATATGCCACCCCACTCGAGGATAAAGCGCCACTTCTCGATCCAACGGTCTGGCTCTCCGGCCATATTGAAATGAACGGCGATTACGTCGGGAAGACCGGGATAAAAATAGATAACCTGCCCTATAAAGGCGATTACGGTCGCAAGCCAGAGCAGATAAAGCAGCCGTCCCATGCGCCCAGCCTTCCTTCTCGGAATCTATTTATGTCCGCAACACTTCTTGAACTTCTTCCCCGACCCACAAGGGCACGGCTGGTTCGGCTTCACCTTCGGCTGCTCGCGGACAATGGTCTGCACGCTCGCCTCGCCCGCACCAGCACCGACAGAGTTTGCCTGATTCGCGAAAGAATCGAACTCGTCGTGAACGGTCGCCTCGATCTTGACCCGCTCCTTGAGTTGGGCTTCCTCGATCTCCTGCTGAGTCTCCTCGCGGGGACGGGCGGGGTGGATCTTCATGATCAGCTCCGCCACCTCGTCCTCAAGGCTGCCCCAGAGCTCCTCGAAAAGGGCGTAGCCTTCGCGCTTGTAACGAATCTTCGGATCCTGCTGGGCGTAGCTCCAGAGGTGGATACCTTCCTTAAGGATGTCCATGGCGTACAGGTGGTCCATCCACTTACGGTCAACTGTCTCAAGCAGAAGCATCTTCTCAAGCATCCGCATGATGTCCTCACCCAGCGCCTTTTCCTTGGCCTCGTACGCTTTCTCGAGGGTTTCATAAAGGAAATCGCCGATAGCCGCAGTGGGGTCGGGCTTGTCCTGAAGTTTCTTCAGGTCTGCAACCGTAAGTTCGATAAAGAAAGAGTCGGCCATAAAGCGGACAAGCGCGGGGAGGTCCCAGTCGTCCACATGGCCCATCGTATTTTCCGCCACCCGGTTGCGGATCACATTCTCGCAATACTCGAGCATGGATTCGCGCGTCTCGCGACCTTCAAGCCAGGCCTGACGGCGATCGTAAATAATGTGGCGCTGTTCGTTCATGACCTGATCGTATTCGAGCAGGTTTTTTCTGATCTCGTAGTTGCGCTCCTCAACCTTGCGCTGCGCGTTCTCGACCGTGCGGCTGACCATACGGCTCTCGATCGGCATGCCGTCCTTGAGACCCGCCCACTGCATGAAACTCTTGACCTTGTCGGGGGCGAAAAGGCGCATGGTGTCGTCTTCCAGGGAGAGGAAGAAGCGGCTCGAGCCGGGGTCGCCCTGACGGCCGGAGCGTCCGCGTAGCTGGTTATCAATTCGGCGCGCTTCATGGCGCTCGGTGCCGACAATATGCAGACCACCCATCTCTGCGACGGTAGTGCAGAGCTTGGGCCCGGTGAGGCCGTATTCTTTCCAGCGCTCTTCGAGCAGTTTCATCCACTCGTCCGGCGTCTTCGATTCGTAATCTTCCTTGAGGTCGGCAAGGTAGAACTTCACCCACATTGGCAGCAGGAGCGGCATCAGTTCCTCGTCCGACATCTCGGGCTTGATGCCCTTCTTTGGAGCCAGGCCGTATTTCTGCCAGTGCTCGATAATCTGCTCGCGGGTAAAGGTTCCGAGCACAATGTCGGTACCGCGACCGGCCATGTTGGTTGCGACAGTGACGTTACCCATCTGCCCTGCCTCGGCGACGATCTCCGCTTCGCGCGCGTGATGCTTCGCGTTAAGGACGGAGTGCTTGATGCCGCGTTGCTTGAGCATCTCGGAAACAACCTCGGAGCGCTCCACCGATACCGTGCCGATCAGGATCGGCCGCCCCATGGCGTGGACATCGGCGATATGGTCGATAAGGGAGGTGTACTTTTCCTTGGCTGTTCCATAAATAAGGTCGGGATAATTGATGCGGCGTAGCGGACGGTTGGTCGGGATCTGGACCACGCCGAGTTTGTAAATACGGTCGAATTCCTTTGCCTCTGTCATGGCCGTACCAGTCATGCCACCGATACGCTCGTAAAGCTTGAAGAAGTTCTGAAAGGTAATGGTGGCGACGGTCTGCGACTCGCTCTTGATCTTGAGATGCTCCTTCGCCTCCACCGCCTGATGCAGCCCGTCCGACCAGCGGCGTCCCTCAAGAACGCGGCCCGTATGTTCGTCAACAATATACACCTGCCCGTCGCGGACGATGTAGTGGTGGTCCAGCTTGTAAAGCGAGTGGGCGCGGAGGGCGTTGTCGATATAGTGGGGCATATCGAGATTCTCGCCGGAGTATATATCCTTCATCCCGAGAATCCGCAGGGCCTTGTTCATGCCGCGTTCGGTAAGCTTTGCGCTATGGTCGCGTTCGGAGAATACGAAATCGGCATGCTCTTCCGCCTGAATACGGGCATCTTCGCGCTGCATGCCCTGCTTCATATTTTCGGCAATCTTGTTCTCGATCGTATTCTGGTCAACCCCCTCAAGTTTGCGGGCAACGCGGTCGGCCAGATAATAATTGTCGGTCGACTGGTCGGTGGAGCCGGAGATGATAAGCGGGGTGCGCGCCTCGTCGATAAGAACGCTGTCCACCTCGTCCACAAGGGCGATGAAGCGCGAACGCTGGACCTGCGCCTCAGCGCGGACCTTGAGGTTGTCGCGCAGATAGTCGAAGCCGAATTCATTGTTGGTGCCGTAAGTGATGTCACAGCTGTACTGCGGGATGCGCTCCTCGCTGTCCATGTTGGACTGGATCGCCCCCACGGTAAGGCCAAGGAACTCGAAGAGCGGACGGTTATATTCGGCGTCACGCGCGGCGAGGTAATCGCAGGTCGTAACAACGTGGATTCCGCGGGAAAGTGGAATCACCTCTTCTGGGGCCTCAAATGTTGGATCGTTGATATCGTAGGGAAGGCGGTCGAGCATCTTCCAGACCTTGTTACCGCCCTCGGTATACATCCCGTAAGGTTTGAACACCCACTTTGAGATATCCTCTCCCTGCAACTCCTTCGCCTTCTCCACCCACGCATCGTCGGGGCGGATGGCGTTGA
>JAFGWW010000096.1 GCA_016936955.1 Planctomycetota bacterium
CCGTAGATCGGTCATCTTCAAAAGGGGAAAATCCGCAGTCATCGGTACTGCCAAGTTGATTTATCGGGATGTATTCGGCGGCTTGCAAAATACGATCGCGTACTAGTTCCGGCTCTTCCACCTCCGGATTAAGCACGTCAATAACGCCGACATACACCCTCTGATTGGGGCGAATATTGTCTCGGACAACTGCCAATACCCGATCCGGGTTCTTTTCACTGGCCAATTGCATGTAAAAATTACCGGCCTTGAGCTGAAACAGATCGGGCAAAAGATCGGCATAATCAACGTCGGCGCTATGGGTAGAGTCGTGGTCGCCGCCTGGACAAGTATGTACGCCGATCAACTGGCGTTCTTCTAAAGTGAAATGTTCTAATACCCGATTGTTCAAATCGATAAATTGCCGGAGCAACTGTTTGGACGGGTCGATCTTGACCGACAAACGGCCTTCGGTGAAGTCAATCTGAACATGGTGTGCGCCCTGAGTCAGACAACTGCGAATATCCGCCACGGTTTCCTTGATTAAGTCATCTATGAAAGCCTCCTGCGAGTAGCCGGCCAAGCCCTCTGGCGGGTAGAGGAGGCTAAGCGCCGAAGCCGAAATGACGGCCTGTTTTACCGGCAACTTTGTGTAGCGTTTGGCGGCACGGACGTAATCGCCTGCATGAACGCCGTAACGGAATGGCCCGGAGGTAAGCTTTGGCAATTGCCGCGTATGGCCATCGGCGAAAGTTATCACCATACCATCATGAGCAACATTGCTTAGGCCGTGCAACGGATATGTGGCAAAACTGGGTTTGGTCTGTTCGCCATCGGAAACTACAGGCGATCCGGTCTGCTCGAAGCGCTCGATAGTGTCCCGTAATGCTGCGTCGTAATAGGTGTCCAGGCGCTCGCGCGAAAGCCGTCCCTCCCGAAATTCACGGAGGGCATCTAACAATTGAGGTGGACGAGGTATGCTGCCTATGGATTCGGTAGGAATTAACATGTGTTTTACCTTTTAAGTGTTATTGTTAATTGAAGATGATTTACTGCAGTCTTTTTATAGGGACGGATTGTCATGTTCCGATTGCAAGCGAAGTGCCGTCATTGCGCCATAAGTCGCCACCAGAAATGGGACTATATAAGTCAATACTGCCTTTATGACATAGGTTAGTTGGAGGCTATGAAAATCGAGAAACACCAGACTCGCCATGGTCTCCGGTTGGTTGATCAGGTTTAGGACGGTTCCTACAATCATTGCGACGCGGAATGAGCGGCCATAAGTGCCATTTTGCCGGCTTAGCCGGTGAAGATTCAGCCAATTCGACCATTGATTTCTGGAGATAGTCACAGCCAATATGCCCTCTGAAAAAATTAAACACGCCTGTATTGCCTGGTCATAGGTCTGCGTGAAGTTTTATGGTTCCTTTGCCGTCAAGCTCAAAGCTGCCACCGGCAATAGCCGAAGCCCATCGCGCGGTTTTTTCGAAGTTGCCCAAGGAAAAAAGATGGCAACCGGAAAAATGGGTTTGTTCTGCAGTCATAGAATGCTTAACCATGGATAGAACAAGGCTGTCAGGAGCGGCTACGGCGGCAAGTCTGAGCATTTTGGCCGGATGTCTTGCCAGCGTGTCTATGGATGCACCGATCCCGCAGAAGCGGGCTTGCTTGATCAAACCGGATAGAGTCGATATACCGTGCAAGCCAACCTTGATCGGAAGGCGGATGCCTGATCGACTCAGCTGTTGAGCCCATTCGGCTACCGGCGCAAAGTCGAAGAAAAACTGGGTAACCAAAGACACAGACAGTTGCCTGTTCTCTCCGTACTCCTGTTTTTCCAGTAATGCATTCATGAGATCGGTACTGCCGACTATCGGGAGCCCTTCCGGATGACCGGCAAAGCGCAGATCGAAGATCCCATGGCGTTGCAAAATTCCATTCTTGACCAAACTCATAGAGGAACTGTAAGGTCCCAACGGCAGATCATAATTTCCACCGGCAATCACCAGCGCCGCTCTGATCTCTGCTTGCCGATTTAAATTTTCTAACCAACGATTCAGTTTATCTTCACTGGCTATCGCACGTGCCGCGATATGCGGGACTGGCACCATATCTTCGTCTCTTAAGCGCTTTGCCAGGGCCACAACTTCTTCAGGTTGCGTGTTTGGCGTAGACACGATGTAGACCTCCGTCCCTGCTCCCAGGTAATGGCGAAAATCGTCGATCTTTGACGCTTCCCGTGTCGTTATTTCGATGCTGAACCCCGAAAGTATCGATCTGAGCCTTGTGGCTACTTCAGTGTCGTTGGGCGCTTCCAAGTCGTTCGCATCGTGATTTTGTAGGTTAGGGATAAACATTTCTCTACCATTATTTTACGTTAATGTAAGTTTTTAGTTTTTTAAATATCCATAATATACTATTTTTTTATTTCATAATATAACGTTGACGTAATATTATGTTAGCGCGTCCAAGACGTGATTCCAATATCAACACAACGGAGGAGCATTAACATGAACACACAACGAAAAAAGGTCACCATCAAAACCTTGGGCGATAAGATTGCAAGAGGCGAGAAGATTGTCGGCATGGAATGCCATGACACGCCCAGCGCCATCATGGCGGAAGAACTTGGCATGGATCTTTTATGCGTGGGTAGTCCCGGCCCAATGGCGCTGTTTGGTCATAAGAGCATGAATACTGTGGACTTTCAGGAACAGCTCTACTTTCTGGAGGCGGTGCTGCGAGGCGCATCAACCCCCTTTATTTGTTGCAATATGCCTAATACAACCGCTTGCGTATCCGAAGCCGATGCCGTGCGCAATGCCTCGGAAATTCAACGACGCGGTGCGGATGGGGTGCATATCGAGCCTCATCACAAAACCGTCAAGATGGTTGAAGCTATCGTCGGGGCGGGCATACCGGTCATCGGGCATTTCGGCGTTCAAGGCGAACGTTGGTCTCAGGTAGGCAGTTATTTACCGAGGGGACGCACGGCGGAAGATGCCGCTGACATTGTCAAGCTCATCAAGAGTTGCATTGATGCCGGTATCAGCACGGTATTGCTGGAGCACGCGTCAGAAGAGTTGGCCAAGTGGTGTTACGAAAATCTGCCGGTGCCGGTCGCAAGCC
>JAFGWW010000097.1 GCA_016936955.1 Planctomycetota bacterium
CACCCTTTACTCGCGCAACATCAAGAACCTCTTCTGCGCCGGACGCTGCCACAGCGCAACCCACTCGGCAATGAGCGCAACCCGCGTAATGGGCACCACCTCAATCATGGGACAGGTCGTAGGAACCGCAGCAGCAATTGCGGTCGCCAACGAACTTAGCCCACGCGGGGTTTACGAAAAGAAGATAAGCGACCTCAAGCAGCAACTTATGGAAGACGATTGCTATCTGCCCTGGAACGCGAGATCGGTTCCGGAACTTTCCCTGAACGCCGAGATCAGTTCTACCGAGGGCGAGGCTGAGAATCTCCGCAACGGTATTGACCGCCCCATAGGGGAAGAAGATAACGGATGGCAGGGAAAAACCGGAGCGGCAATCACCTACACATTCAAGAGTCAAGCCGCGGTCAAGTCCGCCAGGATAGTGTTTGACAGCGACCTTAACCGCATTGATACCGCGACCAACCATAATGCAAAAAACATGCGATACCGCTATGACCTGGGCGCCACAAAGTGGTGCGTACCGGCTACGATGGTTAAATCGTTCCGGATCGAAGCTCAGAAAAGCGACGGCACATGGGACATCGTCAGCAAGGTGGAAAACAACTACCAGAGGCTGGTGACTGTGGACTTGAATATTGAGGCAAAGGCGATCAGGCTCATCCCCGAATCGACATGGGGTGCTGAGCAGTGCCACATTTTCGCCTTCGATGTCAGATAGGGTTTTAAAAAACGTTAAGTAAAAAAGAGGCTGAGGTTATTCCTCCGCCTCTTCATTTTCTTCGTCATATTCGTCCTGCTCATCATCCGGCGCAGGGCCGAGACCATGATCCGGATCCGACTGCCTGGCCTCTTTGATCAACTGACTGATGTAATCTGACGTGGCCAGACTGTGATCAACTGCAAAGTGCAGCTGCGGAGTATATCTAATAGCCAGTTGGTGACTCAAAACCGAGCGCAGGTGGCCGGCAGAACGGTTCAACGCATCCAAGGTCGCCTCTTCGTTGCAGTCCTTTCCGAAAACGGAAAAATAGACGGTTGCGTGATGAAGGTCGGGCGAGACGTTCGCCTTAACAATGGTTACAAACCCGATGCGCGGGTCTTTCAATTCGGGTATGGCCCTGCTGAGTTCCTGCACGATAAGGCCGTTGATTCGTTCCTGTCTTCTTGTTGCCATAATATTACCTCTTAATAATCCTCACCCGAGAGACCGAGATGTCCGAACGGGGCGGGACCTGTGACAATTTCCTGTTTAATATCCAGTACCATGCAGTCAGGATTATATTCGATAAACTCCCTTATGGAGTCAAGCCTGTTCTGCGCATGCGAGGCGTCCGACGCCACGACAGACAATCCGATAGCGGCGCGCTGGTGTTTGTCGTGATAGTCGACTTCGGCCACGGCGCACTCGAATTTATTCTGCAACTTGGCAAGCATGCTTTTCAGGGGCCTGCGCTTTTCCTTGAGGCTCCGCGAACCCATTACTCGCATCTCGATCCGCATCATGCCTACAAACATATTACAGCCACCTCGTTAATTATGAAGGCTGGCGCGGGGCCAGCCTTCTTGTGTTCCCCGTTTTGGTAAGGCGGGCTACTCGAGTTTTCTGGCAAATTCCTCTATGGCGTAAGCCTCAAGCCTGTCACCTTCCTTGATATCGTCGTAACCGGCAACCTTGACGCCGCACTCGTAACCCTCGCGCACTTCCTTGGCGTCGTCCTTGAAGCGCTTGAGCGCGTCGATACCGCCGTCATAAATGACCACATTCTCACGGATAAGGCGCAGACGTGAGGTTCTGGTTATGAAGCCATCTGTAACGTAACAACCGGCAATGTTGCCTATTCGGCTCGCCTTGAAGACCTGACGGATATCGAGATGGCCCTGAACGACTTCGCGTTCTTCCGGAGGCAGCATACCCTCGAGAGCCGCTCTCATGTCTTCGATCAGACGGTAAATGATGTGGTAGATCTTGATCTGCACGCCCAGCGAACTGGCCTGGAGTCGCGCGGAAGAGTCGGCCACAACATGGAAGCCGACAATGATCGCGTCCGACGCGTCGGCAAGAATGACGTCAGCCTGATTTACGCCGCCAACACCGGAGTGGATAACAACAATCTTGACCTCGTCGTTGGAGAGATCGGTAATTGTCTTCTCCAGCACCTCGAGAGAGCCCTTGACGTCCGCCTTGATAACGACGCGCAGCTCTTTCATGCCCTCTTCGGCCAAGTGGCCAAGAAGGTTGTCGAGTGTCACGTGGGCGCGTTTCGAGAGAGCCTGTGCCCTCGCCTCGCGTTCGCGCTTCTCGGCAATGGCGCGGGCGCGGGAAATGTCGTCAAGGACATAAACCCTGTCACCGGTTTCGGGAACGTTCGAAAGGCCGACAATACGGACAGCGTAACCCGGGCCAGCTTCATCCACGGTTTCGCCAAATTCGTTGTACATCAGCTTGACCTTACCGTAGCCGGCCGAGCAGAGGATAACGTCGCCGCGAAGGAGGGTACCGTCGGAGATAAGAACGGTAGCAACAACTCCTCGGCTTTCAGAGACCTTCGCTTCGAGAACATGGCCTGTCGCGGACTTGCGCGGGTCGGCCTTGAGTTCAAGCATTTCAGACTCGAGCAGAATGCGCTCAAGAAGTTCGTCTATGCCCTGACCGGTATGGGCGGAGACTTCGATCATGCCGACCGAACCACCCCACACCTCGGGAAGGAGGCCAAGACGATTGGAGAGTTCCTGCCTGACCTTGTCGGGATTGGCGTTGGGAACGTCGCACTTGTTGATGGCTATGACAATCGGCACGCCAGCGTTCTTCGCGTGGCTGCACGCTTCTTCGGTCTGCGGCATGACGCCGTCGTCGGCTGCGACGACCAGAACGGCGATGTCGGTAAGGTTCGCGCCTCGGGCACGCATGGCGGTAAACGCTTCGTGGCCAGGGGTGTCGAGGAAGGTAATTTCCTGACCGTTTTTCTCGATAGTATATGCACCGATGTGCTGGGTAATACCACCAGCTTCATGGGCAGCAACGCGCGAATGGCGGATTTTGTCCAGCAGCGAGGTTTTACCATGGTCGACGTGGCCGAGGAAGGTAATTACGGGAGGACGCTCGACAAGATCAGAGTCCTCGGTCGCGAGCTCGATCTCCTCGAATTCGCGCTCAAGTTCCTGCTCGATATCCTGCTGCACTTTCCACTCGTAATTAGCCTGAAACTCCTCGCAAATCAGAGTGATATCCTCTTCGCTGAGTGATTCGTTTACGTTTACAAGCTGTCCGTTCTTCATGAAATACTGAACGATAGAATTAATCTTAACGCCAATCGCATTAGAAAGGTCACGGACGGTCATACCGACCATTACCTGGCTGATGGCGTTCGGATCTTTCTCACGGGGGGCTGTCTTCGCCACACGCTTGTTCCTGCCATGACGCACGTTCTGCCCCTGACCGCGGCCGCGCCGGCGCTTTCCACCACCCGTAAGGCTGCGGGTATAGCTGAAGTCCATCTCCTGGAACATGGCCGGGAGCTGGGCGTGTTTTGAGGAGCCCTTAAAGTCGGCACGCTTGTGGTGCTGGCCGGTCTGACGATTGGAGTCTTCCTCCTCCTCGATAACCACGTCGTTGCTGGCGGCATCGGCGGAGACGTTCTCGGAAGCGCGATTGAGAGAGATTTCCGTACCGCCACGCGCCTTCTGAAGTTGCACCCGTCCCTTCTTGGCTTTATCCTTATCCTTTTTCTTGGAACGCTTGGTGATCGTTTTCTTGGTTAAATCAGCAGGTGCCTCGGGCTTTTCGCCAGGCTTGAGCACGCCGCCACGGTTGATATCATAAAAGACCAGTTCCTTTTCGGCCTTCCTGCCCTGCTCTTCCTCGTCCTCGTCCTCGTCCTCGTCGTCGTAGTCTTCGTCATCAAAATCCTCAACAGGAGCTTTTTCAACAACGCGGCGTTTCTCTTTGACCGGCGCTTCATCTTCTTCAGCTTCTTCCGGCTCCGGCTTCGGTTCTTCAGCAACAGGCTTTGCGGCGGGTTCATCCTTATGGATCTGTTCCTCTATCTCGGCCCCGGAAACACCCTCAGCCACACGCACCTTGACACGGCGCTTGACTTTTTTCTTAACCGACGGGCCCGATGACTCCTGCTCGGAATCATCTTCTGATTCAGGTTCTGCCTGCTCGGGCTCTTCGGCTTTCTCTTCTTCCAGATCGGCTGCGGCTGGCACAACGGCTTTCTTCTTGCGAACGGATTTCCGGGAAGAAGACTTCGCGCTTTCGCTCTCGCTCTCACTGGAGTCAAAGGCTCCGCTCGGGGCGTTCTGCGCAACCCATTCAATAACGTCATCGCCCACGCTAGAGAGTGAGTTCTTGACCTCAAAGCCAGCCTCATTAAGTACCTTAAGAAGCTGTTTCTTGTCTTCGATGCCGTGTTCGTTGGCCAGTTCGTAAAGCCGCATTCGCTATCCTTGTGATTGTCGTTTTGCGTTACAGTAAAATTTATACGCCTAATACTAGACGAAATAATCTATTATTCAATAACTATTCGCCCTCTTCCTTGGCCTCTGATTCATCGGCCGGAGCGGATTCGGCAAGGGCAGCTTCCAGGTCGTCAGCCCCGCCCTCATCGGTCGCTTCTTCAGCAGGAGCGGCGAGGGATTCTTCCAGCGACGCCTCCTGCGCAGGCTTGACCTCGGCGGGAGCGGCCTTGCCGGATTCCTTGGCGGCGCGCGCTTCGGCGGCAGCCTTGGCTTCGGCTTCCATTCTTGAGTGATACCCCTCAACAGCGAAGTTGTATATCTCCTCAGCCTTCTTCTCGCCGATGCCCTTGACATTGGTGAGCTCTTCGACGCCAAGCTCGACAATATCTCGGAAAGACTCGAAGCCGGTCAGGAGCATGTTGTTTATCATGGAGTCGCCCACGCCGGGAAGGCTCGCGATTTCCTCGCGGCCGAGTTCGCGCCAGCGGCGGTGCTCGTCGACGGTCATGATGTCGAGATCCCAGCCGGTGAGCTTGCTCGAAAGGCGAACATTCTGCCCCTTCTTGCCGATAGCGAGGGAGAGCTGATCTTCGGGCACGATAATGCGCGCGCGACGGTGGTGCTTGTCAAAC
>JAFGWW010000098.1 GCA_016936955.1 Planctomycetota bacterium
GCTTGGGGTCAAGACCCGGCTTGACGTGACCCAGAGCCCGCCATGCGGCAATCCTGTACTCCTGACAGGCATCCTCGCGGTCATGATAGTTTGCCATGCGCCTTGTCATTATGGCCGCGCCGCTTTCGATTTCTTCCGGGGTCAGCATGATCCGCACCTTCCTCTCACGCAATTATTATTTAAAAAGCTTTCTTGACTAAGGCTACCCTTTAGGGTATCTTTAGTCAAGTGGTGAGCGTTGATTTTTGGATAACTTTTTAGTTAACTAAAATTTTTGCAAGGTTAAACTAATGGTTAGCATGGTATTACATGAATACGAAAAAGCCGGGATCGCTGAGAGAATAAGGTGGTTCAGGTTAGCCAAAAAGCTGACTCAGGAGCAGCTTGGCATCGCTTTAGGTGCGGGGACCGCCCAGAGCGCGAAGGCTATGGTTGCCAAAATCGAGCGCGGGCAGGTGCCGGGCGGCTTGCGTCTGCGCCGTCTTGTCGAGACGTTGGGCTGCAGCTCAGATATCCTGCTTTCGGGCAAAAGCCGCGAGTTAATGGAGCTTGTGCGTTATTATATTCCCCTTCCCGAAGGAATGGACAAATACTGCCTGAACGCCTTGCGGGTGGGACGTATATTCATTTTCACCGCCATATCCTCCGGGCATACCGAGCACGACGGCGAGTTCGTGGAGGCTGCCAACCGCATGTTTTACCTTGCCGAGAACGACGCGCAGGCATGCCGCAGCCTTTTTGTCTCCATGGGCGGGGGCAGGGGGGACAAAACCGCCGACCTTCTTACCGCCAAGGGGGACTTGCGCGGGTTGGTGCGCCATGCTATGCGCGAGGCTAGCGACGGAGCCGATCCCGTGGCTTACAAAACTTACCGCGTTGCTATCGAACGACTTGATCTCATTGTGGATAACTATATCCGTCCCGAAGAGCCATCCCTCTCGGCCGCAATCATGCGAAGCCGTAAAGGGGATCTGCCCCCAGTCTCGCAGTCGCCCAAGGCGCCGGGGATAATCATCCTCTCCGAGAAGATGGATAAGGACGGACTCAACCCGGCCCCGTCCGGCGTGCGTGAACTTGAGGACGGTGTGTCAATCATAAAGGTAGACTCCTCCCGTCTCGAGCCGATTGCGCGCAAGGGCCAGTTTGTCATGCTTGCCCCGGAGAAGCGCCATCCACTTCGTGGTGACCTTGTCGTCTGCTGGAGGGAAGGGGAGATAATATTCGGCAGGCTTGTAAGGAACGATGATATATACGAGATCGCTTCCCTGGATCCAACTGATTATAAAACCGTCAGGCTTTCGCCCGACACGATAGCCTGCATCCGCAAGATAAACGGCGTCTGGTTCGAGTGAGTATGACTAGGCTGCGACCCTGAGGAGTTAGGGGACACAGCCTGATGGCAAAGAGCAGAGCGTGACAGGTGCAGCAATGCCTCATGCTTGCCCCGCTCGGGAATATTTCATCTATACCGTTTGCCAGTTCGCCGAGTTTGCCGAAGCTTCAATGCCTATTGCACTGTGAGTATAGCAAATGAACTCTATTGTCTGAACTCTATTGTCGAGTTATGCCCATAATTTCAGTATAGACAGATTCTTCACTGTGTTCAGAATGCGAGATGCGGAAGTTTTCAGCCGAACATGAGATTGTAATAGCCGGAATATTGCGCTTTACTTTTCCCGTTCCGCCCGTATATTGTAGATCCTAAAATAACGGGGAGTGGCGCAGCTTGGTAGCGCGGTTGCTTTGGGAGCAACAGGCCGCAGGTTCGAATCCTGTCTCCCCGACCAACTCATTAGGAAAGCCGTCCGTCGATTTGACGGGCGGCTTTCTCTTTATCTGGTAGAAGGTTATGACGACAAGGACGCCTCCTGCCAGTTCAAATCCAGCCAGTCCAGTCCTTTCACCAAAAGCGTAAGTCTATGACTGTCAGCTAGTTTTGAATTGCTGCGCTGTTCAAATCCTGCATGGTGGGCTGACTGTCGTATCCTCATACGCATCAATACTGCCCATGCTGACTAGGCGACTGTTTGCCTGTTTTTCATTGCCAACGTAATTTGCGAAGGCACGCGAAAACTTAGCACCATTATCCTCATTGCTTCGTCTACAAGGAAGATTTCGAAGGGGGGAGAATGAACCGTGTCATGAAATGGCTACTGATGACCTCGGGTGTGGCGGCAATCCTTGCTGGGTTGTTCGCGTCATGTGTGTATTATTCAGTTAAGTGGGAGCGGGAAGAACAATATTCGCGAGGGTTCGATGCTGGTCAAGAAGAAGCGGAACACGATCTGAATGCTGCAAATGCACGGATATACGCCATTGGGGACCGTGATTCATGGAAAGAATATGATCCACTTTCGGGACTGACGGTTCATGCCATTGCAGGATGTATTGTAACGAATTACGATCTTGGGAGATCAGAGGGCTACAATCAAGCAATCCTAAAGCATATCCAGCGAAATGGTCCACCGCCAAACTCCAGAATACGATGGAGCAGAGAGATCCTATCGCCTCTCGAATATATGGCAGGTTTGGGCTCCGCCAAGCTAATCAATCTGGACGAGACAAGCGGATTGGTGGAATCCCCATCGGGCAGATTTTCTATTCGGTTGTTCATTGAACACCGAACATACCCAAACGGAAATAAAATTATGAAGTTTGAGCGTTTGTCCTTGGGACGAAAGGATCAAAATGATCAAACCATCTATTTCCCTGGAGGCGATCTACAAAACGTTCAACCAGTCAGGGTTGCTTGGGGGCCAGAGGAATCGGATATTCTTTTCGTTCGCTATAGATGGGAAAATATGACCGATGTCAGGGAAGGCATAGCCGTGATGGACCTTCGGACAGGATTATGGCTCAACTACGAACTCATTGAGAAATAGGCAGAAGGCCCACACTAAGCCACGGCGTCTTCCTGCAAGGCTATTCAGGTAGTCGTTTGCCTGTCAAGCCAATCCGTACATTTCAGCCGCCCGGACCACATGAAACCCAGGCGTCTGGAAGAAGATCGACGCCCATTGGTCTACTAAAGAAGCACCCTCGGTCGCCTCAAATGTCGCCGGCGACACGGAAAATGTCCCCAGGGACACGCCAGATTGCGCCGGCGACATGTCCACCGGGGCGGAATGGAACTTTTGCGGCACTTTTAAATGACGCCGCATTTGACGCCTGTGTTGGGAGATTTGGTAGGTGCCCCGACCAAATCTTAGACGTGCCAGAAGTCGCTATTTCTAGCTTCTTCTGGCATTTTTGATGCGAATAAACACCCCCCATTTCATTGTGGCAATAATCGCCGTTTTTGCTCGATTTTGATAAATTTTGGCCTTGTAAATGGCCTTGTAAATCACCTTGCAAATACCCCCCATTTTCGGGTATGTCGGCTGTGCCCGTTTTAAGCTCTCTAACGCTGCCTGAAAAATCCGGCAATGAATTTATTGCCTTTGATCTGTCATCCAGCATTGTATGCGTATACAAGCCCATTGTGAGGTTGATATCGCTATGTCGCATTAAGTCTTGGCATGCTTTGGGGTGTATACCTGATTTTGCCAGCATGGTTCCGAAGGTATGCCACAAGGAATGGAAGTCTACTATTTCCCCTTGGTCGTTTTCCTGCCATGCAATATCAGCAGCTTTCATGTCTTGCCGCAGCATTTCCGCGCCCTTGGTCTGCATCCCTCTAAATGCTCTGACTGTTGGTAATGCCGGATTGCTTGCAAAGTATTCTGAAAGGTCAATTGCCAGATCACTTTTAACCGGTAGCCTGTCACCACGACCAGCTTTTTCATTTTCTGCCCGTATGGTTACGCTTGGAGTATGCCCCGAAAGGTCAAAGTCTGATCTTGCCAGCGTCCTGATTTCGTTATGGCGCAAGCCGGTAGTCAATGCCAGCCTGTAAACAAGGCTTCTTTCGCGTCCTGTTAGCCCATGGTGCATTTCGCCGTTCAGGGTGACATCTATTAGCTTGGAAATTTCAGAAGCCGTCAATGCCCTTCTAGGGCGGCGGCGGTCTGTTTTTTCGTTAAGCTTACTTACTTTGGCCGTGGGGTCTGTTGTAATACGCCCCTCTTTTTGCATCCACCGACAAAAGCCCCTGATGGCATACAAGGCGGCGTTATTTGTGCGGGCAGAAAGGCCTTGTTCGCGTAGTGACGTTAAAAATGCTTCAACGTGGGTTGTAGAAATATCAGTAGGGTATACGAGTCTTCGAGTAGAAATGAACCTTGAGCAGTATGATATTTTCCTTCTTACGTGCCCCTTATCAAGTTCGCGCGACTGCATGTGCTGTTTATAGTCCAACAAGTGGCCGCCTGTTACATAAAAACTGTCATAGCTTGATAACTTGCGCTTTTCCTTCTTGGCTACCATGAGCGGCTTGCTTGCGGCGGTAGTCTCCGAATCGATAAGGCCGATAGTCGCAAGGCGTTTAAGCATGCTTGCCGGAAGCGATTCAAGCCACGAAACCAGATCAGCGTCGAGGTGTCGTTTTGCGGTTCTGAAGGAGACAAGCTTCTCCAGCTTGGCTCCAAGTGTTGAGCTTGCGCCCTTGTCAGGAAAGCCGGTGAACTTGCGCCGTGTTCCCAGATGGTCGACTACTTCGATTGTCCACTTCTTATAGCTGGAGCCATCGGGCTTTTTCTGTTTGTAAATTCTCATAAACTGCCTCCGATCCTTTCGACTACCTTTGAATATGCTACCACATGTTTTCCTTAATGGCTACCTGTCTTTGACTGATTCCCATTTCAGCCGACCCGGCGCGCCAGCGTCAAGCCATTTCCGCAGTTCTGCCAGCCTCCAGCGTTTTGACTTGCCGATCTTCAGGGCGCAAGGCAAGCGTCCCTCCACATCAAGCTTGCGAGCCGTCCTCTCCCCTACTCCCAGCATCGAAGCAACTTCAGCGATGCCGACGAGTTCACACTGCAGGGCAGCGTGCTTATCTTCCAGAAAGGCTAGTAGTTTTTGCAGCAGCGAAGCAATCTCGCTTTTCTTTTCGCCTGAGACGTTTTCCTGCTGCGCACCCAAAGTGTTTACCGCTTCATGCATAATCTTTCTCCTATATGTTTGGTTACTGATTTAACCTTTATCTTTTAGAGTGGGCATCCCGTTGCCGGTTGCCTTATTGGGTCAAGCAGCGTGTACGGCAATCTGTAATCGGCCGCTCGATCTCGCTACTTGCCCTTGCATATGTGCCTAGTGCATACGCACTAGCTCGTTGCCGTGACAGCGCATCAGGTTTTTCTTTGCTAGTACCATCCATGTACGCTTGCGAATAATGCGGGTGCGGCACGCACGAGTCAGCACTCAAGGAAGATTCCATTTATTCCACTGCGCACTAAAACGGTATGTCGTAATCAATGGTGGTAAACTCCCGACCCAGCTTTTTCATTATCTGCCGGTATTTGATCTCGCAGTGCTCCTTCTGACCCTTGGCGTAGAATGAAAATATCTTGGCGCAACGTTTTGCCGTTTCTACATCCACACCCGAAGGACAGTAACCAGCCAGATAGGAAGTCATGCAGCCCAAGGCTTGAGCAAGTAAGTGCCTTCCGTCTTTTTTGGGCGGTTCTGGCCGGGGTAAAATGATCTCGTTATCATTCCTTAGCACCTGCACCGCGCCTTCACGTATAGCCGTCCACACGTCCCATTCTTCAGCCCGCGACTGGTGGTTGTTTTCCCGGTCTGGTTCCTTGGTGGTGTACCTTATCCAGTCAGTCATCAGGAAGTCCAATACTGTAGCCCTTACAGAATGCCAGTCCTCCACCGTATTAATCTGCCCGTCCAGAAAACCGGCTCCGTTATTCCAGTAGTAAAATTGCCCCCGGTGTATTTCAAACTCAAGCCGTGTAATCGTAGGCGCAAATCCAAGCCGCTCATAAAGCACCTCCCGTTTGGGCTGTTCTTTCTCGCTCGTTCCGATCTGCATGAGCTTGTCGTATACCCGCAGCATCAGTTCACAGCTCTTCTTGCTGCAAAAGAAGCCGGTAGGTACTTTACGTGACCTGAATTTACCTTCCGCATACTCCGCGTCCTCAGTGCCACCGCCGATATAATGACCCTTGTTCAGCTTATCCAGAAATGGCTCTAATGGGTAATTGGCTACATCTACCGTAATATCCACACGGCTCAAAACGTTCCTGACTACCTGTGCCCCGATCTTAGTAAAGGTAGGCTGCAACTCCTGCCAGACACTTCCCAGGCTTCCCTGACACATAAGAGATAATGAGCCTATATCCACCATCCCGTTTATGCAGTGCTGGCTGTAATCAGCGTCCCGGAGGCTCAGGACAATGTCAGGAGCCATCATCATTGACATCGAGTAAGGCATATATGGAGCGCCGGTCTTGCCTCCTCCTGCGCCTTTGGGAGACATTTTCCATTCCCTGTCACCGAGAGTTACAATTGCGTCCTCTTCCTGTCCCGTTTCCGCAGCCTTTCTTGCCATCCTCATAACTTCAAACCTGTCATCCCGGTCTGTCCACATCAGATACAGAGAAAGCTTCGCCGTATCTTCACCCACCCGAACCGGGCAATCCACTCCTTCAAGATTAACTGTAGGCACAATTATCTGCTTAACACCTTCATCCATGAAATTCTCCTTTTGCTACTGGTTCACTAAAGCCAAACGATTCAGACTTGGCATAAATATTTATTAAATGGCTAGATTCAGGGGGGATGTTATTCATAACCCCCAAGCCGAGTCGGCTTTGACATTAACACTGTCGTGTTTCCAAATGACCCTTGGTTTATGCTTTCCTTCGGAAATGAGCCTATAAGATTTAAAAGATAGGAAATGGCTTCTTTATTATTCAGGTTTGAATACTGCTCTTTTCCGAGAACGTCTGTCCGCCAGCTTCTGAGAATCTGGAACGCACAGACGTTGCCTCGGAAAAAGACGCGGGTATTGAAGTGCCTGAAAAGCAAAAGGAAACAAGGTCTGCTTTTAAGCGTGTGCGCTGCATTGAAAATGAGGGAATGAGTTAAGGAGCCCGTGTAATCCCGCCGTCCTCCTCCGGCGCGTCGGATCGGTCGGGAGTTACACAGTCTCCTGCCACCAACCAGAGCAGCAATAAGGCTTCCACCGTTTAACCTTGGTTTGTTTTTGAGTTTGCCCACCATAGAGAATCCCTAGCTTGTGCAGATAGTTCTGCATCAACTTGGGTTCGTGGCGAGCGTAGGGCGTGATTAGCTTTGGCGAGCGTAAGAACCTGTAATCTGTTTTATTTGCTTGCTTCTATTTACTGACCCCGAAGAGCCTGAAGAGGTAATCCCGTATTCTTATAAGACGTGCGCCGCCCGGAACCGGCTCGATCTCGTAGAATGCAGTCTTGCCGTTATTGGCTGTCCACTCGATCGCGATAGGCGCGTCAGTCTCTTTCAGCTTTATCAGCTTCATGTTTCCCCTTTCCAAAGACATCAGAGCGATATGGGTGGCTCCGGCTACTTCACCGGACGCTTTTCCGCTTTCAGAGGATCAGGCAATTGCCTGCTCAACTTTGCCAATTATACCACATGAAAAAAACTTAATCAAGCAGATTCGTGTAAGCATATATACGGCTTATTGGGTTGCAGTAATGAGGGATCAAGCAATCAAAGCAACATCAAGAACATACTGCAAATCAACATCTTGTAAGTTTTTTCAAAAAACTTTTACCGGATACTTTCTTCCGCAAAACCGGCACAACTCGCTTGACAAATCCATGAATTTGAACACTTTATGATAATAGTGAATAAGGCGGCATAAGGGGATATTTCATGACGGTAGGTGCGGACGGGTGCCCCAAGGGCGGATGACAGGGTGAATGGAGCCAGAAGGTGAGGGTAACCACCGCGCGCCTGATTCTCTAGTAATTCTCCACAGTATACATCCTTTCTCCTCACTGCCAAATGCCTAGCCTAAGAAGCATTCTAACAGCGAGTCAATACGGTGGTACCCTTTTATGCACCCATTACCCCCTCAGGCTGGTAACCTTTTGCGTGCGCACTACCAATAATTAAAGAGGGAGCGAATGAACGCCCCCAGATTTCTTTTGCTACACATGCGGCTGTAAACGTCTGCGCCAGCTGCGTAATGCCGCGCTTCAGCCTGAATTTAATTTTTTCCGAACTGCTCCTCTCTGATTCCGCTTGCCGTACTCTTTTGCATCGGTAGCTACTCCTTCGGAGCAGTCGTGTTTGGTTTTGTGGAACCTGTTGGTCTTATTAATTGCTCTGCGGAGTTTCGGCTGGATCATTGATCTTAAACTGGGATATTGCTGCATTGAAAGACTTAAGGCGATTCCGCCCTAACACAGCTTTCGACAAATCAATCTTCACACTTGTCGTTTTGCCGCTCTCACTCTTATCAAAATGGATACGGTCCAGGAAAAGAAATTGCCGGAGATCATATGCCAGCATCACAAGATATTCACCAGGCTGCAATTGAAGTGGATCACTCAGCCTCTGGATATAGCTTCTTGCCACCCACCGCCCAGTTTCGCGATGAAAGAAAACATACGAAACACGATCTTGCCAATCATTCTCCTTGATGAACTCATTCAGCTTCTCGCGGTCCGCGATCTCCAAATGGGTGTTCTGCGCTGCAATCAGCTTGACCTCCATCTTCGCTGGAGTTTTGCTGGTCAGAATGAGATCACTCCCAAAATAACTTCTGGGAACGATCGAGTATACGAACCGCTCCCCATCCTCAAGAGGGTCCGGGACAATAACCGTCCCCTTGCCCTTACCATCCTCCAGCCCAAAATCTATGGACACTGAGGCCTGTTCATCGACTGACACAAGATAACCATTTACAAACTCACCCTCTGGCGGCTTGACATTTACTGCTACCTCTCGCCATCCCTGGAGGCTCTTCTCGATATGCACATCCCCCTTTGGCGGAAGTTTGCAATGGCACATTCGATATTTATCTTTCATCAGAATTGCCGTCTGTTCCCCTTCGGGAATTTTGTCTGATATCGCTTTCCCATCCCGGTCTGTCACCAGTTCATCATTGGCAATCCCCATGACGCGCACATCAGCCAAAGGCTGTCCGGTCTTCATGTCCCGAACAACAAAGGAGCACGAGCGGTAGATGACGTCCTTTTTTTCTACCTCGCGCACCTCAAAGGCTACCGCCTTCCCGGCATTGATATTCGGCACGGTAAATGAATGTCCGCTCGATGCAAATCGCTTATCACCCAACACGATATTGTAAGTTCCTGCCGGGAGGCCTCGGAACTCCAGAATGTTATCTTCGGGCAGGTACCAGCCGAAATACGGCTCGTCTGTCTTGCTGCACTTCGCGTAGACGCTTTGTTCAGCAAGGCGAGTCAGCATGTCGCCCCGCGTTGCAGTTTGATCAACCAGCGAAATCTTGAACGTGGCGTTCAGCTCCCTTTCCTGTAGGGTTAGAGAGGCCGTTTGCGCGCCCAGCTGTGCTGCCGTAAATCTCTGTTCCGCAGGAACAACCAGGCGCCGCGTACCACAGACTGTGATATCATAGCTGTGTCCTTCCCAGATCGAAAACGAGTAGAGCTTTCCACGAACAAGCTCTACCGGATAGGAGACGCCAAACTCCAGATCCTTAGCGGAGACCTCTATGTCCTCTGTGAAGAGCTCCTTCTTTCCTCGGATTGTCACATAGCCTACCTTCCGTTGCATCGGCTGAAGCTGTAAATCCACACTCGCAAGTTGGTCTGCATTTTTCGAAAAGACTGCTTCACCGAACAGAATATCCGGGCCCTGAAGATGAGGAAGCTTGCGGACCTTGTATTTCCCTGGCTTCAAGTTCTTGATCGGAATCGTGAGGGATGAATCGTCAAACCAGAGTTCCGTTTCCAATGAAGCACTACCCTCATCATCCAAACGGAAAATTTCCACCGACGCCCGCGGGTCCACAGATTTTCCCCGTGGCACATGGATGACAACGTGATCACACTTGGCTGGATCCGCATCGCCCTGCTCGGCACCAAGCAGGCATGAGGCGAAAATAAACATATAGCAAACAGTAAGCAACCAATGCGATACTTTGGCTTTGTTCATTCAGATCCCTTCCGCAAAAAAGAAGATTCACTCTGCGTACATGTATGGGGCGCCCCCTAGTTCTCTACTGAATCGTCATAACTGACATGGCTGCTGGATCCCACACACCATTCACCGCACTGCTGACAGAGTCTCCCACAAACCATGGCGCATACAACGATGCCTCACAGTTCATCTTCCAGTGAAATTTGAAGCGTTCGCCCACGCGGAACGTTGCCCGCTTGTTCAAGTTGACAGCTTTGCTTACGCTTCCCTCACCATTTAAAGTAAGGCCTGTTTCGGCAAAAGCCGGATCGTGTGTCCATTTCCCATTCTGAAACGGTGCTGATATCCATGCAGGCTGCCAGAATGACGCACCAGCCGTGCTATCAACATCTGTGACAACGTCAGCGCTCGCAACAATGGACGAGAGGCTTGCTGCTGAATTAAGAAACATCACAAGGACGCCTGCTTCCGGTGCGGCTACGGTGGCTGCGAACCAGAAGGTGCCTGACAGTACACCCCAGGCATTGACCGAGACTTTTTCCCCTTGTTTAACCGTACAGGTAACCTTCGCCTTCTCTGTGACCCAATCTATCTTGTTGGTCATCGCGGTGGACGGCGTCGCCTCCCAATCAACAACCGGAAAGCTCTTGGCACCGCCCAAGAACTTCGGCCCTCCGACATTCGAGTAGTAACCCACGAATGTCGCTCCCTTCTGCTCCGTCTCCATTCGAGCCGACATGCGCCCACCCCAGAATTTCATCGCATGATTACAGTTCAAGTAGACGTCAAGCGCAATTCCGTTTTGGCTATTCCTGGAGCCACCCCAACTGCTGCCAGATGTTTGTATATCTCCACTCTCAATAACGTCCCCAGGGGTGAATGTCTGTCCCTTTGGTGAGGTCCATTCTTCGGCGATACGTATCTCCTCAACAGATGATACTTGATAAATGGTGCAGTTTTTGCTGGTAGGCTCATCCCCTGGACCGCCTACCCAATCATAGCGTTTTTGCCTCCACCTCTTAACCGGTGCGCCATTGAAATTCGACTGAGGGGAATCCGGATCAGGAAAATAGTAAAAGTAAGTATTGCTGTACGGCTCCCATTCTGACCAACCAGAATTCTGCGAAGGTGCGTTTTTAATCAGTTTCCCATCATTGGGCTTTACATCATAGAGAATGCCGGCTGCTCTTTGCTGCTGCTTGAGCTCATATTCGTTGCCGGTCAGGGAAATGGTTCTCTTGCGCTGATCACCATCCAGGGCAAGTAAGCGCTTATCGCCAAAATAGAGAGATAGGGGATCAGAGGTCAGCGTATAGGTCTCGCTCTCGCCATACTCGGATGCCTCTACTTCAATTACGACCTCACCGGAATCGGTTTCATATTTGTCTACGGTGAATTGCTTGAACTTTGAGTTAGGCACCATGACAACGTAGGTGTCACTAAGGGTCTTGGGATCTGATATGCGCGGCTCATCTGCACTCTTCAGCTGTGACGGGCGGCAATCCTTCACATAATATTTCATGCCATCGAAAGAGAAGCTCCCTCCGATGCCGCTGAATTTCGCATTAAGCTTGTGCAGAACCACCTTTGAGGAAAGCCCCTTGATCTTGAATACCACAGGGAAAGCCCCAATGCTGTCTGCATAGTAGATGGCGTTTGATGACACGCCTTCAGAATCAGGGCACTCGGGCCAATCAGTAATCTCAATGCTTGCAGTGGATTCTTCCAGAGCTAGCTTCCACTTCGGCAGATTACCGACACCACCGCTACCGCCTTGCGACTCTTTTGTCAGATTTCCAGTTGATCGCATGGGAAATGTAGCTGCATCTTCTGTGACAACAGCCACCGGCCAGCGCAGTTTCACAAGGCCCGGATTGCCCGTATTGGTACCACCAACATTGGCGACATCATCATACATGATGGCCCAAGAGCTTCCTACCGGAGCAAAGCTATACGGACTCGGAGGTGTTGCGTTCTTTCCGTAAACGAGTTCCAGTTTGTCAGCCTTTGCCAGATCCGCATTCGGATTCTCATTGCCGGGATCGGCAAGATCCTTGAATTTTTTTTCCAACGCTTTTGTGCCAGGTTCTTCCGCATGAACGTCCGACATCGATAACATCAATACCGCAAGAAGTAATGCCTGTCCCACAACTCGCCTCAACATCTTTATTCCTCCTCAAAGATTTGCTTATACGCCATTGCCAGTTTTATATATTCTGAATCGCTCGGTACTTCCTTCAACAGATTCAATGCATTTACCCGATCGCCCGACTCGAATTTCAGTTTGGCCAGAAGAAGAATTGCTTTGCATCGGAATTCGTCTGTCTTGGCATTTACTCGTAGTTTTTCGAGGGCTACTTGAGCTTCATCCCGCACTTTCCTTTCAAAGATCTTCTGGTTTGCTGGATCGATCACGATTTTTGTGTAGGCGAACAGCGCTCGCTCCCGCGTCAGCCCTTTTCCCTGTTTGGCGGCAGATTGGAAATGTGAGCTCGCTTCTTTACAGCGATGAAGTTGATGGCAAGCAGCGCCACAGGCATAACTCAGATACGCACTTTCTGGCTCTGATGGCGCGCCGGCTATTCCTTGCTTCAGCGCCTGATATAATTCCAACGCTTTGGAAAAGCGCATGGTGACATAGAAGTAGTCCGCAAGAAGAAGACCAAAACGACGCTTACGCTCAAATCGCTTTAGTTCAATATCTCGTGCATAGAGGAAGCCATGCTCAACACCCCACAGTAGGCGCTTCGCGTCATCCCAATCGCCACGTTTTCGGTAACTCTTGCCTAGTGCATCAAGTTCTTCCATTTTCTTGAAATAACGGGTCGCATCTTCCTTCTCAGCGTTAAAAAAGGCAATGAAACCCAACGACTGATACAGACGGCGTTTCTGCTCAGTCAGATACCACTCGCAACTCAGACGATTGTTGATCATTCCAGGCTCAATGTCTTGGCGGTTGAGGTTCCCAAACCGATCAGCACCAAACGAGGACTTCGGGACAGCGGATACGTTCGCGGCTTTGTCTGGAACCTGGAACGCAGCAAGTTCTTGATCGATTGCTTCCACCTTCTCAAACCATGACTCTGCATTTCCCAACACATCTTGTGTGGCATCCGGATCAAATCTGCACTCCATCAGGAATTGTGCAAGGGCAAGCAACACCTCCCCCCGATAGAGGCCGAAGCGATTCTCTTCGATAAAAGCCTTGGTGGTTTTCTCGGCCGCCTTTACTGCATCGTTTCCAAGTGGCACTTCCTTCATCCGCGCGATATGCTTAGTCTGTCGCTCAAGACCGTCCTCCATCTCCTTGACCGTCGCCTTGGGAACGTCACTCCGCTTGAGGAGGGCAACACGTTTACGCTCGTCGCGGAGGCGTTCCTCCAACTTGCCAATGGATTCCTTGGCCTTCCTGACGTTTTCCTGGTCGGCAAGAGCCAGCAGGCAGTTGATGCCATAGCAGGTGGATGCTTCCGAATATACGGTCTTGGGGAATTCGGTCTTGATACTTTCGTACTGGAGATAGGCTTTCAGGTAATCGTGCTCTTTCCGCCGCGTCTGTTCTGCATAGCGGTAGAGCACCCAGCCTTTTCCGTACTGTTCGATCTCCAATAGTCTCTTGGCCTCGGCGAGGCTGCGGACGATGCGATCACGGATGATCTTTTGCTCGGTCGTATAGAAGCGTTTGTAGCTACCGTCGTCCTTCTCCGGTCGGATGGAATCCAGAACCTTGAGCGCAAAACCGTACCAGTCGATGCCCTTCGGGTACATCTGCATGCGGATCATGAGGTCAC